>JAMONX010000120.1 GCA_027066435.1 Campylobacterales bacterium | reverse complement strand
AAGAAAAGTGATATCCATCATCACCATGAAATTCCATTTTATATTTTTTACCTTCTTTAAGCCTTTTTTCAGATAAGTCAGGGTTGAAAACAACTAATAATTTCTCTAAATATTCATTTTTATCAATCAGATAAACAACATATTCTTCATAAGGTTTATATTTTGGATTGTATAATATTTTAAGAATCCCTTTATGCCAATGAGCCAAGTCAGTATCATCTTGATATATTTTCTTTAAATATTTATAATCAACTTGAATTGATATTTCATTTAGTCTTTTTTTATCATTCATAGAAATAAAAATTAAAAACATACAAAATCTTTGCATATTAAATCTTGTTAATAATGAGAATGTATGTAAAATACTTTCTGTTTTTATTAACTTAATAAATTGCTGTGCAAGTCTTTTGTTTTTATTTGTAGTTTTATTATTAACTATTCTTAAAATTACACCAAAATATCTGCCAATTAAGTCATTATATAAATCACATGCTTTTAGTACATCAGTATTGAAAGCATGTGCTATAAATTCTAAATTATTTGATAAACATTGTTTTGACCAATCCTCATTAATATATCCAAGATTAATAATAATTTTTGAAAAATTATAAGCATCTATTTCTAAATTTGTATTTGAAATACTAAAAGAGATAGAAGCTTTTTCAATATTTTGAAAGCATTTATTTTTTTGTTCTGCTGAAGAAAAAAGATGCAATCTATCATATAAAGATGAAAATTTAGCACTCTCAATAATATCTGATTCAATAATTTTAGATAGTGTATGTTTTAACATTTCATTTGTTAAGTTTAAATCACTAAATTTTTCATTATATAGAGTATTTACAAACTCTTCTAATGCCAAAACAGTATTTTTATTTGATGTTAATAGCCAGTTATCAAGAATTTCAATATTCTCACTTATAACCAAAAGTACACTTTTATCAAACCTAATCAATGAATTTAAATTTTTAATCTTAACTTCATCTTCAGATATAGAGTCTTTAAAAAGATATCTAGTTCTATCTACAATAAAATTTTCTTCATTCAATATTTGTTTAATATCTTTATGATAAAAACCAATATATTCCAAAAGACTACTATATCCGTACTCATATTCAATATTAGTTAAAAATCTTTTTATAAACTCTATAATATATTCATCTATATTTTCCAACGAATATAAAACTTCTTTTGCATATAAGTAGTGTTTATGACGAATTATCTCGCCATCATTTATACAATACTCATCAATGACATTACTTGCTTTTTCTTTCCATCTATTGTCATTATTGTAATGTTCTAATTCATTTAAAATAATTTTTTTAGTAACTCCTTTATCTTGTGTTCCTATTTGAAAAAAAGCGACTACAGTCATTACTAAAGATAAATTTTCATCATCTGACAATAATTTCATATCATTTTCAGCTTTTCTCCATCCTTCAGTTAATGAATAGTTAAATAACCAAGGTGTTGGCTCTAATGATGCTTTTTTTATTCTTCTTTCTATATTGTCCCAATAATCTTTCTGATTTATATTTATATCTTTTTTCTTTAATACTTTAATTATCTCTTCTTTATATTCTAAACTATACTTTTCAATCATTTTTACTTGTTCGGATGGAATAATGTCTACACACGGATAACTACGAAGAAATTCACTATTTACAGTAGCCTCACTATTCCAATTAAATAGAACCAAACAATTTTCATGTGCATTTTCAATTATGAATTTAAAATAAGATATTGAAAGAGTTTGTGCATCATCAATCAATAACAATACTTTTTTATTTGGAAATGAAAAAGTATTGTTAGATAAAGCATTTTTATCAATCTTGTAAATATTCCAGCCATCATCATAAAACACTTTAGCCACTTGATATGTCAATAATGATTTCCCCGTTCCACTTGCACCTTTAATAATACATTTATGTGCTAACTCTAGATGTCTTCTAATATTTGTAATATATAATTCATTAGAGGGGCAAACTTGAATATCTTTTTCACTTAAGCCTGAAAAGCTTAATGGTGTAGTATACTGAGTATTAAGGTTTTTAAAAGTTAAAGGTATAAATATAGTTTTTAATGTATGACTTTTTTCTAATGCTACTAATGTAAAAAAATGCTCTGCAATATCACTATTTTCATGGCAAACAAATTCCGTTTCAAAATAACTTTTTACTCTAATTACTAACTTCATACCTAATTCATCAGCCTTTTTTTCGGCTTCTATTTTAGCTTTGGGTGCCTTGCCCTTATTTTGCCCCCATTCAGTATTAGTATAAAATATAATTTTTGTTATATTCTGGTAATCTCTTTTACTTATAGTCAAAGTACTCAATAAATCATCTTTGTGTTTTGACAAGCTATCCCCATAAAATTTAGCTTGCCACCCAATAACTTCATTTCCAACTTCAATAGGATCAGTTTCTATCCCTGATTGATTTTTATAACTATGTATTCCGTGAGGTTGATTGTACTCTTTAGAAAAAAGAAGATAACAAAACCACTGAAAATTTTCTTGTGGATTTTCACTAAATTTTGCTTTAAAAATATTCCAATTTGGTTTAATCATCATTACAGTACATCTTCCACTATCTCATTTATACTCTCAAAAACTTCTTCCCTCTCCCCACAAATCCCCTCAAAATCTTCCAAACACTCTAACACCAAAGCCAATTTCAACAAAAACTCAAAAGCTATCTGTCCACTTTGTTCAAATCTCTTGATAGAACCTAAACTTACATTACTTTTCTCTGATAGTTCTTTTTGGGTGAGTTTTAAAGCTTTTCTTCTGGTTTTAAATTTTAGACTTATTTCACTCATCATATCGGCAGGATTTTTTGGTAAAAAGGCTAACATTTTATCCCTTTTGTATTTATTTTGTATATTATAGCTAAAATATTGGTCTAAAACAACTCTTCTTCTAGTCTACTAATCTTAAATGCTTTTGCTACACCTGAGAGTGTGAGATAAGCCCGTTTTGGTACACCAAAAGGGAGATACTGAGGTATTCCCATGTTTTTTTTTGTTTCATAAAGATTGATTCTTGGAAATTCTGGTTCAGTACATCCCATACAAGGTTGTCCTACTCTTGTTTTTGAATTTACTTCATTCCAAAGTATTTTATTGCAACTTCCATTTGTAAAGGGTGCTTGACAGCCATGATCGTAAAACATGCATCCCTCTTTTTCTCCAAAGTTGTGATTGTCTACCTTGTACTCAAAGTACTCATTTCTAGTACATCCATTGTGTACAGTGAAGCTAAAAAACTCTTTTGGTCGATGAAATGTATCTATAGGTAGCTCTAACTTATCTTTGATCATATATAGTGTATTTACCAATACTTCTGGATGCACTGGACATCCTGATACGCTTATGACTTTATCTTCATACTCTAAAAATTTGTCTATTTTCTCTTTTTCAAGATATAAAAATCCGCTACTATTTTCATATGGACTATCTTTAAAGATACCGCCAAATGTAGCACAAGTTCCAACTGTGACTATCTTCTTTACATGTGGAGCATAAAGTTTGATAATCTCCACTATACTCTTATGAGATCTTTTATAATCATCAGCAATAGAGCCTTCAATAAGCAGTATTTCACACTCACAAAAGTTATTTACAATATCTGATAGAGTAAATTTAGAGTCTATAATAGGATGATATATAAATTCAAAATCATCTAAAAACTGCTCTAATTTTGAATAAGTTAAAAAAGAGTGAGCATTTCCATTACAAGCTAGTCCTTGGATCCAAAGTACTTTAGTTTTCATCAGCTTTTAGAGCTTGATATATATTGTGTGATATATCATCTACATAACTATCAAGCTTCTCTGGCAATACCTTCTCACCATGTAAAAAAACCATACCACCAAGATACCCCATAAAAAGACCAAAGGCAGAGAAAAAATCTTGATCTCTAAGCTCACCGCTTTTAACACCCTCTTCAAAAAATATCATGATTTCTGTCACAAAATCTGTAACACATATCATACCCTCACAACCATCTTTAAAAACCTCACGATTGGAGAGATAAATACGAAGAAAATATTCAATCATCTCAGGTTTTTGTAAAGCTGTTTCAAAATAGATTTTTACAATATTGTCAATCTTCTGTTTAGATGTAATATCTTTATCATTTATCTTTCTAAGTTCACTTCCTAGATATGAAGATATGTATTTTATAATTTCTTTTGCAAGTATATCTTTTGATTTAAAATAATTATACATATTGCCAACACTCATCTTAAGTTCTTTTGCAATATCTGGTATTGTAGTAGTATAAAACCCCTCAGTAGAAAAAAGTCTCAATGCTCCAAGCATTATTAACTCACGTTTCTGCTCTTTGGTTGGTTTTGCCATAGATATTCCTTTGCAATTATCTAAATTCAAGTATAGCAAATTTTTATTATCATTTTATAGGCAATGTAAATAAATATATTTGATGAAGATGCTAATTGAACACTAAATTTGAATTATTTTGTATAAAACGAGGTGGGGTAAGGGTGGTGGCTTGAGACGGAATCGAACCGCCGACACGGTGATTTTCAGTCACCTGCTCTACCGACTGAGCTATCAAGCCATCGTTTTTGTTAAAAAGGAAATGATATTGTAGCGGGTTTTGTTAAAATTTAACTGAAATTTTTGACAAAGTTGATAAAATCTTCCCCTCTTTGTTCATAAGATGCAAATTGGTCTAAACTCGCCGCCGCTGGAGAGAGGAGGTTGATAGAATTTTGAATTTTGAATTTTGAATTTTGCATGATTGCTTGAACTGCTTTTTCTAGGGTTTTGCATGATTGGTGTTCTATTTTATAGGTTTTGCATAAAATTTTTATTTTATTGCTGTTTGAGCCTATGGAAAAGATAGATATGTCATAATCTTTTATTATTTCAAATAATGGAGTTAGGTCGGCTCCCTTGTCATCTCCTCCTAGGATTAAGTTTATATGGTTTTGTTTGTAGCTTTTAAGAGCGGCTAGGGTTGCATCTATATTTGTCGCTTTTGAGTCGTTTATCCAGAGGTTGTTTTGAGCATCTTTAAACTCTTCTACTCTGTGTTTTCCTACTATAAATCTGTTTATTTTGTCATAGTCTATCTCATCAAAAAGAATTTTGCTAACTCCTAGAGCTAAGAGAGCGTCAGTTAAAAAAGGCTCTTTAAAGTTTATTTTTTTAATATCTATATCAAAATGCTCTGCTAAATCATTTGCATCCTCATATATAATTTTAAATGCATTTGTAGGGTAAGTGGTATATTTTTTAGGAAGGATTACCGTTTCGCCTTCTCTCATTGCATCCAAAGGTTTTAGTTTTGCTTTTTCGTAACTCTCAAAATCTCCATGCCAACTTATATGATCTGGAGATATTGGAAGAAGTATATAAAGGTTTGGTTTTGCTTTTTTTGTGTAGTGGAGTGTGAAAGAGCTTGTCTCTAAAATCCAAATATTTGCATCTTGGTTTAGTTTGGCGAGTGGAACTCCGACATTTCCTCCTGCTTGACTTCCTCTTTTCTTTAGTAGGTGTTGTATCATATTTGTTGTGGTTGTTTTACCGTTTGTACCACTTATCCAGATGGAATAGGGCATAGAGTCTGCAAATAGATCATATTCACTGATGAGATTTTTTGCTTTTTTTATAAGTGGGTTTGATGGGAGTATACCTGGACTTGTTACCTCAATTTTACTTTTTTGTGGGTTAAACATCTCTGGGGGTAAAAACTCATTTCCATATTTATCATATGAGAGGGCAAAAAACTTATCATCATAAACTTTGCAATTTCCAAACTTTTCAACAATTGCTTTAGTTGTTTTGCCGTAGCCAAAGATAGTCATGTCATCTAATCTTCAATGTTATGAGTGCCAAAAGATTAGATATAAGAGCTATAATCCAAAACCTAACTATAATCTTATTTTCAGCCCAACCTTTTAGTTCAAAATGGTGATGAATAGGAGCCATTCTAAAAACTCTTTTTTTACGAGCTTTGTAACTTCCAACTTGAAGTATCACAGAGACAGTCTCCATCACAAAAACGAATCCAACAAGTATCAAAAGAAGTTCATTTTTAGTGATAATTGCCATATAAGCGATAAAACCGCCAAGACTCAAACTCCCACTATCTCCCATAAATATCTCAGCTGGATGGCAGTTGTGCCACAAAAAACCTATCAAAGAGCCAATAAGTGCCGTTGCTATGATGGTAACTTCTCCGATACCTTTGATATTTGGAACAAGCAGATAATCACTAAGAAGAGCATGACCCATAACATAAACAAAAACGCTCAAAGACATGATAGAAAATATAGAAGGAACAGTAGCCAAACCATCAAGTCCATCTGTTAAATTTACTGCATTTGATGTAGATACAAAGACCAAAATCCAAAATCCAATAGCCAATATATGCATATCAAAAAGAGGATGTTTATAAAAAGGAATATACAAATCAGTCATAAAACCACCGATATATAGATAAAGACCGATGATTATAGCAGCTCCTGTTTGTAGAAAAAGTTTTGCTTTAGAGCTCAATCCCGCATCATTTTTTCCGCCTACTATCTTAGATATATCATCTTTCATTCCGATTAGGGCAAAAAGAACTATTGTTAAAATTGCACCAAGAGCATAAAAACTGTTATATTTTATTGTCAAAAGAGATGCAAAAAGAGTTGAGAAGAGAAAAACAATTCCTCCCATTGTTGGTGTTGTTGATTTTGCTTGGTGAGTTTTTGGTGCATGTTCATAAATTGGTTGGTTTGCTTTTTTCTTTTTAGCCCATGCTATATATTTTGGCATAAGATATAAAGTTGAGATAAATGCTACGAAAAAAGATATACCAGCACGAACTGTAATATATTGAAAAATATTGATGTCTAAAAATTGGTGGAGGAGATAGAGCATTAGCGACCTTTGTTTAAAAGAGTTATTTTAGTAGAATTTGTCTTAACTAAGATTGTGTAAAATTTTTTAATAATCTTGATTTAAATTGTGGAGAGAGCTTTATGCAAACAAACAAAGTGATATTAGTCATAACAGATGGAATTGGATATAACAAATCATGTGAAGATAATGCATTTTGCAATGCTAAAAAACCAACATATGACTATCTTTTTAAAAATGTACCATACTCTATGGTAAAAACTTCAGGACTTGCTGTTGGGCTTCCTGAAGGTCAGATGGGAAATAGTGAAGTAGGGCATATGACCATAGGAAGTGGGAGAGTTTTGTATCAAAATCTTGTCAAAATTAGCAAAGCTGTAAAAGAGGGTACATTGGGACAAAGACCAGTTATAAAAGAGATACTTAAAAAGAGCAACAATATACATGTCGTGGGGCTGTTAAGTGACGGTGGAGTCCATTCTCATATTGATCATATCATAGCTTTGGCTACAATTTCATCCAAAGAGGGGAAAAGAGTCTATCTGCATCTCATAACAGACGGTAGAGATGTTAGCCCAACTTCTGCACCAAGTTATCTAAAACAGATAGAAGAGATACTAGATAAAAATATATCAATAGCTTCAATAAGTGGTAGATTTTATACGATGGATAGAGATACAAGATGGGATAGAGTTCAAAAAG
>JAMONX010000119.1 GCA_027066435.1 Campylobacterales bacterium | reverse complement strand
TTAGATTGGTGCTAAAGGGCTCACTATTAAAGTTAATATCTCTTTCGTATGAAATAGTGGCAGATAGTATAATGCAGGTACCAATATCTATTTTTTGGCAATATTCTTGAATTTGTTTCTTATCATTTAAATCAAATTCTTTACGCCCGCTATAAATAAATTGAGGAAATATTTGTTTCATATGCGACCCAATGTATCCATTTCCACCTACCACTAGAGTAGTTTTACTCATAAAAAAAGTTCTCCCATCTTCTAATAAGCTTTATGTATTTAAAAATTTCTATATACTCCACGCTTTCTTTATTGAAATTTTCAATAGCCAAATCTACTTCATTAACGCCACTAGCAACACTTAAAACCAATGTTGTCGAAAAACGAGGATTAATTTCAAAAATATAAACTTTACCTTCTATTAGTTTTAATTGAACATTAAAAGAACCTTGAGGTTTAAGTATCTCTACAATTTTCTTACAAATAGACTCTATCTCAACCTGTTTAATACTTTGAGCATATTTTGTAATCCCCTGTTTAGTATAAACTATCTTTGGAACAATAGCAATCAATTGATTGAGATTATTAAGTGTGACACTAACTGTATACTCATCTCCACCGATAAATGGCTGCACAAGTACATCTTTTTTTTCATACTCTTCAAGTACAAAATAGGCTTCATATTCATCAAGATTTTCTATCTTTTTAATTCCTCTACTGCCTCTTCCTATATTCGGTTTTAGAAAGATAGGGTAATCAAACTCCTCACTGTATTTATCTGCCATAAATGTTTTTATGTGAGAGATACCCTTTGTATCTAAAATTTTCATTAATTTAAATTTATCCAGACACAGTTCAACAAATTCCTCTGAGGGTGATAATACCTGTATATTCATTTTATCTGCAATCTTAATAGCGAGTAAGATTTCCTCATCAATACCTGGAATATATACATCAATATTATGCTCTTTAATAATATTCATAATGGTATTTTCAAAAGTATCGTCTGTAATATTAGGTACTGTAAATATTTTCTCATTTGCATATAATTTTTTTATTTTAGGATCAGAGTCCATGGCATACACATCATATTTCTCTCTCAACTCTTCGAACATATATGGAAAAATTGAGCCGCCTGCGCCTGAAAACAGTAGTTTTTTTTTCATTCTAATAGCCTTTTTTCTATGATCTTCTCTATAATACACACTTGTTTTTTATAATTATATGTCTTACTAATATCTGCTATATAATTTTTTAATTGATATAAATTTTTAGATATCAATACATAAAATCCTTTTTCTTTTAGAAAAGAGTACATTTCATCTTGATTTTCTGCAACTTTAATGGCAATAAAGGGAATTTTACAAAAAATTATCTCATTTACTATAACACTTGGTGTAACAAGAGCAATATCACAAGACTCTATTATTTTAACAAGAGAATTTGAATCAATATTTACATTGATTTTTCCTAGATCTTTTACATAATTTTGCAGTTGTTGCAAGTTTACATTAGCACTTGTTGTAACCACTTCTATCTCAACATCAAGATCTTTAATCTGCTCTAATATTTTAAGATTCATCGCTTTAGAGTCTGCACCACCCATAGCTACAAAAACCTTTAACCTATCTATGTCTGAGATATCTCTTTTTTTGATATTGATATATAAAAACTCATCTCTTAATAATGTATATTCCACACCACATCTCAGTTCACAATAGCTAGGTACTAAAGTTTGATATTTTGATTTATCTGCAAATATATTGTGGTTTAGCAAGATATCGCAATGATGCCTCTCATAAGTATCATCAATCACAAATATCTCAATATTCACTCTCTCTTTTAACTCTTTTTCATAGTAATAATCTATATCATAACTATCTATTACAATCATATCAATATCATATCTATTGATAAGTTCTATCACTTCTTTAATATCATTAGATTCAAGTAACTCTACATTGTATTTTTGTTCCTCTATCTTATAATTGATATTTCCCAATAAATTTCGAGTTGCAAAAAAAATCTGAGCATGCTCAAACTCTTTCGCAAGAACAAGATCTCGCATAATATGTCCAACTCCAATATCAAAAGATGAATCGGCTCTAAAAAGTATTTTTTGTTTCTTAACCTGCATCAATATGAACTCTTTTTAAAATGCTCTGTTCAATATAAAGCCATAAACACCCAATAAATAAGACTACAGTAAATATTAAAAATCCTATGTCTGCGCGCATGAATACTTGCATCTGTTTTGCAATAAAAAATACAAAGATTTGTACAAGAAAAATATGTAATGATGCTTTTCCTATATACAAAATAAAGTGACATTTGTTTTGTATATTTTTTGGTATTTTATTGTACATGTAAATTAGTATTGATGCTAACAAAAGTGTGTAAAATGCATAAGGAAAATGCTGAAACTGCCAAAGAGCAGCACTTTTATATAAACTATAAGGCCATATAGGTTCTCTTGTACTTTGAAATACAATCAATAAAAGTGTCGATAGTAGCATAAGTGCAATTAATAAAAAATACTTTTTTTCATATTTAAAATCAAAAAAATAGTATCCTAATACAAGCAAAACTATATATCTATGTATAGATGAAGAGTATAAATACATATCTTTAATATCAATATTAAAAGCGATAAGTTCTCCAATAATACTAAACAAAACTGCGATAGACAATACAAAAAAGAAAGTATAGTGTTTTACCAAATAAGAAAGAACTATCAAGACCACTATCGTTTCAAAGTAGAGTGTAATAAAATATGTTCCCATACCGGGTGTTGGTATGAGACCTATAAATACATGCCAATCTATACTATTATGATACCCCATTATATATCTAATTATAAAGGCCACTACATATGCAATAAGAAGTGGTATTAAAAATCTAACCATTCTATTAGAAAAAATCCCTAGTACCGTTGCTCCGTTATCTAAACTAAGTCGTAATGTCATTCCAATAACAAACATAAAAAGAGGCACTGCCTGCCAAATATGAAATGCAGTGAACATCTCAAAAAGAGGCTCCTTGGAACCATTGAAAACCATTAAATGCAGTATAACTACACTTATAATAGCAAAAGCTTTAATAAAATCTATTGCAGGATAATACTTCCGTTCTTTTTGCATTAAATGCTCATCCTTTTCTTATCGTCTATTAGCTCCATAAAGGTGTCTATATTTACTTCTAAAGAAAGCTTTTTACAATAAAGATAGAATTTTTGCATCTTAATATAGTCACTTAGAGTATCTATAGTAACACTCAAATCTGGTCTTCTATATTTTTTGTCAATATCTACAATATGTATCTTGCAAGTATTCTTTATATATGGTGTTACATGTTCTATGTCAAAACTTAGATTTGTATTATGATAAGCAATATGTAAGGCTTTACTACAAAAAACTTCTGCACTCAAACCATGAATTGCATTTGAATACATAGAGTAATCAGTTGTTTTATTTTTTTCATATTCCTGAATTAAACTATCAATTATTTTAGCATCCATTAATGGATTATCTGCTGTAATTCTCACAATATTTTTTGCTCGATACTTTTGCTCTGTATCATAAAATCTTTTTAAAACGTTATCTAAATCACCACGAAAGTAGTCTATTTTAAGCTGTTCTAATTTCATAGCAACAATATCATCACTTTTCTCATCAGATATCGCAACAATGACTTTATCTATAGCCTTTGATTTGGAAACCGTATTAAAAACTCTTTCAATCAGTGTTTTTCCTGCAAGATCTAACATTATTTTTGCTGGTAATCGTGAAGAGTTAAGACGCGCTTGAATAATACAAAGATAGTTTACCAACTTGTCCACCCTCCATCTACAACAATATTTTGACCTGTAATATAGCTACTCTCATCTAAAGATAAAAAATATGCTGCTGAGGTTGCCTCTTCTGGTTTTCCTATCCGTTTAACAAATGTTTTATTTGCTAAGTTTTGTAAAAATCCCTTGTCTTTTACCAAATTAATATTAGGAAAAGGTCCATAACTTATCGTATTGACTGAAATATTATATTTAGCTAGACTCATAGCCAAATATTTTGTATATTGTATAACTCCAGCTTTACCTACTCCATAACTCAGTGGATTAATCATCTCTTCTTTAGGATAAACTTCTGGATTTGGACTTATCATACCATACATTGATGAGATGTTAATAATACTACTGTGTCTATTTTTTTTCATATAGGGCACTACAGCTTGAGTTGCAGTATCTATAGAGACAACCGTACCATCAAAACTTTTATACCATTCATCTTTTGTATAAGTATCATACTTTTTTGCTATTCCAAAATAAGCATTATTAATTAAAACATCTATTTTTCCAAATTGATCATAGATAGTTTTAAAACAGTTTTTTACTGACTCTTTATTAGAAACATCAAGCTCAAAAGCTTGCTCTTTTGGTATATTTAACTCTTCACATAAATTGATTGATTTTTGTAAACTTGTTGATAAAATCATTACTTTAGATTCAGCAGAATCTAAATGCTCAACCAATTTACTCCCTAAATATCCAGTAGCTCCTGTGATGACAATAACTTTATCTTTTATTGAAAAAATTGACTTCATAATTTACCACCTTGATGGATTATAAATTTTCTCATCCACATCTGCAAATTGTTTCATAAGTCTTTTTATTATAGAAGCATCAAGAGGCTCCATCTTTTCATAGTTTTCTAAATTTTCTTGAGCTTGCTCCATAGTCTCACAGCCAAACAGAATGAGAGAATCAGTAGCAACCGTATCAACAAAATTAAGCGCCAATTGACTTTTACTTATATTTAATTCTTCACACATAAGATTCATGATTTTAATATTTTTTTTTGCAGACTCTAGTTTTCTCGGAATCTTATCTATATCCATAAGAAGTAATCCTTGAAGAAATACACTTCTAATAAAGAGAAGTTTATTATGTTTTTTAGCTTTTTGAAACCACTGTTGCGTAACTGCTCGTTGATCAAACAGGTTAAACGGTATCTGAATAAACTCTATTACATCATTTTTAAGAGCTGTTTCAAAATCTTCAGATGTGTATATAGAAACACCAAAATGCTTTATAGTGTTATTTTTTATCAAAGTTTTGACAGTTAATGCATCCTTTTGACTCCAAGTATACAAAAGTTTACTATCATGAAGAAGCAACGCATATAACGAGTCAATCCCTAAATGATCCAAAGACTTTAATACACTATTGCTAGCATTTTCTTTAAATATATCTGATTTAAGTTTTGAAATCACAAAAGTATTATTTTTAGCTTGTAATCCTTGATTTAAAACAATTTCTGATTCACCATAATCCTGAGCTGTATCGAAACAGTTTACACCTTGAGCATAAACATAATTAATAATGTTATTGACCATACTTTGTGCAGGTTGTCCACTATTATTGGCAATACCATAGTTCAGTCCAAACTGGACAGTACCCAAAGATAGTTTAGATAATGTATCTTGATTAAAGACTATATATTTCATCTTAAAACTTCAAATAATGTTTTAATAATATAATCCTGTTCCATATCACTCAATTTTGGAAACATTGGTAAAGAAAAACACTCTTCATAATATCTGTCCATAATAGGAGTGAACTCATTACCATAGCCCAAAGATTTATAATATGGCTGTTTATTAATGGGAATATAGTGTAACTGTACTCCTATACTTTTTTCTCTTAAGCAGTTAAATAGCTCCTCTTTATTGATGCTCAGTTTTGTAAAATCTACTTGAACTACATAGAGATGATATGATGATGTTCCATCATCATAATATAGAGGTTTTATAATGCTGTTTTTAAATGCTTGATCATACCTTTTTACTAATGCAATCCGTCTTTGGATAAACTGATCAAGTTTATCTAATTGAGAAATCCCCAAAGCACATTGCATATCTGTAATACGGTAGTTGTAACCTAAACTATGCATCTCATACTCCCATGGTTTCATGGCATCTGTTTTCACCATACCATGAGCCCTTAAGCTTATGAGTTGCTCATACATCTCTTTAGAATTTGTAGTAATTGCTCCACCCTCACCGGTTGTCATATGTTTAACTGGATGAAATGAAAGAATAGAGATATCACTATTGACACATGAAGCAGCCTTAACGTCACCATCTTTTGCACCAATAGCATGAGCACAATCTTCTAAAATTTTTACACCATATTTCTTTTTTAGGTATTTGAGCTTTTGCTGATTTACCATATGACCAGAGAATGCCACCGCATATATAGCTTTAATAGAAGGATCTTTAATAAGAGCTTCTTCACATAGATCTAAATCTAAATTTCCATCCTTTGCAATATCAACAAAAATAGGTTTTGCCCCAACATAAAGAATAGCATTTGATGTTGCTAAGAAAGAGTTCGGGGTAGTAAGAACTTTATCATTTCTACTTAATAGAACAAGTGAAGCCAGGTGTAAAGCAGCAGTTCCATTAGAAACTACTACAGTATATTTAACATTACAATATTTGCTTAGAACATCTTCAAAAGCTTTTACCTTAGGACCTGTGGTTAAATAGTCAGACTTTAGAGTCTGCACAACAGCATTAACATCATCTTGATCTAAAAGCTGTTTTCCATAAGGAATAAAGTTCACTTTCAACCTTTATCGATCATTTTCAAAAGAGCTTGAGCACTTAACCACTCTGTGTTATTTCCAGAATTGTACTCAAAACCTTGTTCTACTTCTATACCTTTCTCGCCAAGCTTGTTAGTATGAAAGTCATTAATGTGTGCAAATTGTATGGAAGGACAAATCACATAATGGTCATCAAATTCAAGTGTTAAATGAGAATCATCTGCAGGACACATAATCTCATGAAGTTTCTCCCCAGGTCTGATACCGATTACTCTATGTGGTAGTTCCGGAGCTATTGCCTTAGCTAAATCTATCATCCTCATTGATGGAATTTTTGGCACAAAAATCTCTCCTCCATGCATTCTTTCAAAGTTTTGAAGTACAAAATTCACACCATCTTCTAAGGTAATTAAAAATCTTGTCATATTAACATCTGTAATCGGCAACTCAGTTGCACCTTCAGAAATAAGCTTTTGGAAAAATGGTATAACTGAGCCTCGACTCCCTGTAACATTTCCATATCTCACAACAGAGAATCGTGTCTCTCTATGCCCAACCATATTATTTGCAGCTACAAAAAGCTTATCTGAAGCCAGTTTCGTAGCTCCATAAAGATTAATTGGATTTGCAGCTTTATCTGTTGAGAGTGCAATAACTTTTGAAACACTGTTTTTAATTGCTGCCGTAATAACATTTTGAGCACCGTCTATATTCGTCTTGATACATTCCATAGGGTTATACTCTGCTACAGGAACATGCTTAAGTGCTGCTGCATGTATTACATAATCAACTCCATCCATTGCTTCTTCTAATCTATTAGCATCTCTAACGTCTCCAATAAAATATCTCATACAAGTATTATTAAAATGCTGTGCCATCTCATATTGTTTCAATTCATCTCGACTAAAGATAATGACTTTTTTTGGTTTATATTTAGATAAAATGATTTCAGTGTATTTTTTTCCAAAACTACCTGTTCCACCTGTAATTAGTATGGTTTTATCGTTAAACATT
>JAMONX010000118.1 GCA_027066435.1 Campylobacterales bacterium | reverse complement strand
ATACATTTGGAGAGATTGGACTAGCAGGACACTGGATAAAACATCTGCTTCATTATGGCTTTTTATGGAAGGCTCAAATGAAACCAGGCTGGAAAATGATTCCAGAATAGAGAGTAAAAATTTAAAAAATATATATATAAAGGAGAAACAATGGCAGCAGAAGAAAACAAACAAACTGCACATGTAAAACATATAGAACCCTATACAGCAGAGTTTGAGACTATGGTACCTACAGGAATGGTAAAGTTTTTTAGAACTTGTGTTATTTGGCAATTTGTGAGGTTTATAGCATTAAATATTAAGATGACAATTGTGATTTTAAAATCACATAAGTAAAACTAACTAAAGAGGCGTTTTTGCCTCTTTTGGTTTTTTCTTTCTCTTGGGGGTGGAATGTTTTGAAAATTTTATAAGCTCTTCTGTACTTTTTACATTTTCAGGGATATTTTTAAAACAGACTTCAAGTACCTTTGTAGCACTTAGTGCATCTGAATATGCTCTATGGTGATCACCCGTATCAATATCCAAATGCTCTCTTAGATACCCCAAACCGTGTCGTTCTGCCTCTATGGTCTTTCTTGAGAGTTCAACTGTACAAAGTCTTCTATTTAGTAACTCATCAATACCTACGATTTTTAAAGATTCAGAGATAAAACCATAATCAAACTTTACATTATGTGCTACAAAAACACTATTTCCTAAAAAAAGTTTAAAATCATGCAGAACTTTTTTTAAAGATGGAGCTCCCAAAAGGTCGCTTTGCTCTATCTTTGTAACTCTAACTATAGATTCAGGGACAAAATCAGCATAAACATAAGATTCAAACTTATCTATAATTTCACCGTTTTTGTACTTGATAGCACCAATCTCTATAATTTGATTTTTAACAGGAGAGTTACCGTTTGTCTCTATATCAACAACACAATATATTTCATCTTTGAAACTATTCTTCTGAGTTTTGAGAAAGACTTCTTTATCATCTTCTTCTACAGGTAGACCATAAAAATTCAAAAGGTCGATATCAATATCTAGCTCATGACTTTTTCTAGCTCTTTTTACGCATTGGCAAAACTCTTCTTTTGGCAATGAACCTCTCTCTAACCTGCTAACAAGACTATTAAATACTTCCACTAAGGACACCCTTTATAAAGTTAACTACCTTCATTCTATCTTTTTTTCCTTTTGTCTTCTCCACACCAGAGCTTACATCTACACCATAAAAGCCAAATTTAGACATTTGTAACACATTTTGCTCATTTAATCCACCAGCTAAAATAATTTTGGAACAATCAACACCTTCAAACCACAATGGGTCAATTCTCTTTCCCTCTCCACCATAACTCTGGACAAATGCATCTACCAATCTATAATCATCTTTGCATCTTATAATATCTTCTTTGGAAGTTGCTCGAATAACTTTGATATATTTACAATTAAGTGCTTTAAAAAAATTATCATCTGCCTCAAAATGAATCTGAGCCAATGATAGATTACAAAAATTCATAATTTCATTGACTTCACTAGGTTCACAATTTACAAACAACCCTACTCTCTCAACAAATGGCGGTAATTTTTCTACTATCTCTTTTACCACATCTGGATGCACAAAACGGGGAGATTTTTCATAAAAGACAAACCCCAATGCATCTGCACCCGCATAAACTGCATCCAAAGCATCTTCAAGATTTGTAATACCGCAAATTTTAACTCTCATCAAATTTGAAGGCTCTTTATAGCTTTTGCATAATCATCACTACCATAGATATAACTTCCTGCCACAACGATATCTACACCAGCATCTTTAAGGGAGTGAATATTTTTATCATTTACCCCTCCATCGACCTCGATAAGGCATTTACTATTTCGTTTTTCTATCATCTCTTTGAGTCTTGAAGCTTTTTCTATTACATTTGGTATAAACTTTTGTCCACCAAAACCTGGATTTACACTCATCAAAAGTACCATATCAAGATCATCTATCAAAAACTCTATATTCTGGGGTGGTGTATGGGGATTTAGTGTAATAGCAGGAGAAATGCCCAAATCTCTTATCTTTTGAATCAATCGATGAGGATGCTTCTCCTCCTCAATATGAAAAGAGATATATTTAGGATTTAGTGGTGCAAAAAGATCTACAAAAAAACTATTATTTTCAACCATCAGATGAATATCCAAAGGTTTATAACTTGCCTTTGCCACACTCTTTACAACAACTGGACCAATTGTAAGATTTGGCACAAAATGTCCATCCATAACATCCACATGAACTAAATCACACCCACCATCACAAATCGCTTTAACTTCTTTTGCCAATATCCCAAAATCAGCAGATAAAATACTCGGTGCTACTTGCATAAACTTCCTTTAATTTTGTAAAAATTCATCACACTCTTCCTCACTTATATCTATAATTTCATATGCTTTGTCTGGTAAATTTCTATGATAATCAAAATATGTGTGCATCCTTTGTGGAGTGTTAAACTGTTTATCTCTAAATCCTGCATCATATATTTTATACTTCATCCTAAAACTAGCGGCATTTGTATCACTTTTTTCTATTTTTATCGCTTCAGATGCATAATATTTTCTACAGCCTCTTGCTCTATCAAACTCTTTTTTAGCTTTTAATACACTCTCTTTATCAGTGACTAGCAAAATATTTTGAAGAGATTTAGCGATATCAAAAGCAATATTTCTCATATTTTCATCTTGAAATCGTTTGACTATATAAATCTCCACATCATCTCTAATTCCATTATTATTTAAATCAATTCCAAGCAGAGTTTTTTTATTCTCTTTTTTATTAGGTTCTGGAGGTAAAGTGTATCCAGAAAACATCAAAAAAGCTATAACAGCTAATAGTAATTTATTTTTCATATGTCTATTATACCATAAATTTTAGGTTAGTGGTGGGTTCAGCAGGATTCGAACCTGCGACCACTCCGTTATGAGCGGAGTGCTCTAACCAACTGAGCTATGAACCCTCGTTTTGGAGGAGAGAATTTTACCTTATTGTTTCTTAAAATAGCCTTTTAGTCACCATATTTGATTGCATCATATAGTGTATCATGCCGGAAAGTTAGTAAATTTTCCCAAATACCCAATAAAATAATAAAGGTTATAAAGCTACTCCCACCATAACTAAAAAGGGGCAAGGGAAGACCAACAACTGGGGCGTACCCAATTGTCATGGCAATGTTTACACTTGAATATAGAAAAAACAAAAATGCCAATGATGACGCAACCACTTGGGTCAAATAATCTCCCTTCATATATATTAAAATAGTCAAAAGGTGCAAGATTATCAAGCCATAAATAACTATAAGTATCACCCCTCCCCAAAAACCAAATCTCTCAACATAAAATGCAAAAATAAAGTCACTTGTAGCAATGGGAAGAAACTTTAGATGTGATTGGGTTGCTTCACTCTCTTCTTGACCATTAAGTCCTCCAGAGCCTATTGCTATGATTGATTGTCGTACATGGTAGCTTGGTTTTTCCCCAATAAAATCATTAATTCTCTTTTTTTGATAATCCTGAAGTGAACTATAAATCAAAGGAGCTGCCACGGAGAGTAAAAGCAAAATAGTAAGCCAAACTTTATAATTTACTCCAATAACAAATAAAATACCAAACCCCATGATAAGAAGTATCAAAGCAGTTCCTAAATCTGGTTGAATCAAAATCAGAAAAAAAGGAATAAGAATATAAATACTGAGTTTTATAAAACGGACAACTCCATAACCTTTTTCCTTATCAGGTGGGTTATTTACTATGAGATATCCAAGCATCAGTATAAAAGAAATCTTCATAATTTCAGATGGCTGAATCGTAAAATTAAAAAATGGAATCTCAAGCCATCTTTTTGCACCAAGTTTAGAAACACCAAAAAACTGAACACTTACTAATAATGCTATATTTAACCAATAAAACAGAGGTATTAACCATAAAAGTTTTCTTATAGGAAGCAAAAAGAAAAACACAAATGTAACCAAACCTATGCTAAAATAGACAAGTTGCTTGCTTGCAAGTACAGGATGTAATTCATTTACAAGGAAATATGACATAAAAATTATAGGAACCAACAAAAGTGGCAAAATATAATCAAAATGTATAAAAATATGTCGATCAATACGAAGCACAAAAGTCCCTTTGAAAGAGTAAAATTTTGGAAATTATAGCACAAAAACCTATGCGTCTTGACATCTATTTACAAAAAAGTTTGCAAACACCTAGAAATCAGGTAGAACAGTTGATTAGAAAACATGGTGTTTTGGTTGATGGGAAAAAAGTCTTTAAAACTGGACTAAAATTAAAAGGTGGAGAAGTCATAAAATATGAGTTACCAGATGCAAAAAAAGAAGCTCCCTTAAAAATCGATTTTGATATTGAAATAATCTATGAAGATAATGATTTACTTATCATTAATAAACCTCCTCATCTTATAGTACATCCAGCTGCTAGTGTTAAAGAACCTACGCTTGTTGATTGGTTAAAACACAAAGGAATTTCACTCTCAACATTAAGTGGAGAGGAGAGGCACGGCATAGTTCACAGAATTGATAAAGAGACAAGTGGAGCTTTAGTCATCGCAAAAAACAATGAAGCTCATAATGTACTTTCTCGCCAACTTGAAGATAAAAGCATGGGAAGATATTATCTAGCAATAATCGACCTCCCACTAAAAGAGAATATTATAGTTGAAAAGGCAATTGCAAGACATCCTACAAAGCGGACAAAGATGACTATTTCCGATGCAGGTAGAGAGTCAAAAAGTGCTTTTATAAAGTTAGCTTTATCAAAAACAAAGAGCAAAGAGTTAATTTGTGCAAAACTTTATACTGGCAGAACGCATCAGATAAGAGTACATCTTGAATCTCTATCTCGTCATATTTTAAATGATTATACATATGGATTTAAGGGTAAAAAAAGTGAAGATACAAGGGTAATGCTCCATGCTCACCTTATATACTTTAAACATCCTAAAACTGAAAAATTAATTATAAAACAAGCACCACTCTTTGAGGATTTCAAAGATATTATAAAGAAACAGTTTAACATGGAGACGATAGATGAAAAAATTCACCCTAATAATATTATTAGCAAGTTCGATACTTATTTTTAGTGGTTGCATCCCTAAAGAAAATGGCACTTCTGCTTTTAAACTACCAACATTTTCTGAAAAAAGACTCGATAAAAATCTCCCAACCGTAAAAGATTTAAAAGCTAAAACAACTATGTCAAGAGTAGCTCTTGAATGGCAACCTGAAATAAAAAAATATATAGCAGGATATAGAATTTTTAGAGGAGAGAATAATAAAAACTTTAAACTCATAGCAACTTTAAAAGATAGATATCAATCACATTTTATAGATACGGATTTAAATCCAAATATCAATTATACTTACAAAGTTTCACTCTATACAAATGATGGACGAGTTTCAAGAACAAGTACCGCCAAAAATGCAAAAACACAGACTAAGCTTTCTGCTCCAATTCTTTTTAGCATCTCAAAAGGATATCCAAACAGAATAAAGCTAATATGGAGACCACATACTAATGAGAATACAAAATCATATATAATCCAAAGAAAAGAGAAAGGTAAACAAGATTGGAAAAATATAACAACTATTAAAGATAGACTTAATGTTGAATATATAGATAAAGATGTCATACCTGCACATATCTACACTTATCGTCTTTTTGCAAAATCATATGATGGAATAATATCAAATCCTTCAAAAGAGTTAAAAGGTTATGCAAAAAGATTACCAAATCAAATTAAACAAGTAAGAGCAACAACAAATCTTCCTAAAAAAATAAATATTATCTGGACAAGAGCTAATAAACCCGCAGTTGTTGATCACTATAATGTCTACTCAAGCCCTATGAAAAATACACTATTTAGCTACCTTGGTTCATCAAAAAAACCTCAATATACAGATATATTTGAAACAGATGGAACTATAAGACATTATAAGGTCACAGCAGTTGACCATGATGGACTTGAGTCAAAAAGAAGTATTGTAACAGCAGTAGGAAAAACAGTAAGCCCCAGTAAAGCTCCTGTAATTATTCAAGCTACAGTTAGACAAAAAATTGTTTACTTAAAGTGGAAAGACCCAAGTGGAAAGGCACGAAGCTATACTGTTGTAAAAAAATATTGGGATGGGTGGAGATCAAAAAAGAAAAAAATTGTTGGTTTCAAATCTACCGCATTCACTGACACCAAAGTCCAAAAAGATACTAAATATACCTATTACATAATTTCTGTTGATAGACATGGAATCGAATCAATGCCATCTAAAGAAGTTGTTTTAGCTATAACACCTAAATAATATGCCAAATATTCAAACAAAGAGTTTAGAACTTGTAAAGTTTCCTGCAACTTTTGGCGACTATACATTTGAGTTCATCGCCACTTCTCTCAGAGATGAAAAACTCTTATTTACCACTTACAAAGAGAGAAGTTTCTGTTTGCAAATTATCCAAAGAGAGTCAAATTTTCTTATAAAAGGAGATAAGCTTACTCGTATTTCTCCTGTTTCTATCATACAAAATGCGCTAAAAAGTTTTGCGAAGCTTCATAATCTAACACTTACTTTTTCAAATATTGAGACAAAAAATGAAAGCCAAAAACCAAAAGGAGATCTCAAAATACTAAAAAATGCATCCTATTTTGAAAAAGATTTCAAATACGATAAAGAGCTTTGGATTGAAGTTGGTTTTGGAAGTGGTAGACACCTTCTCCACCAAGCAAAAGAAAACCCAAATATCCAATTTATCGGTCTTGAAATTCATAGACCATCTATAGAACAAGTGATAAAACAGTGTAAAATTCAAGAAATAGACAATATTATAATTTCTGACTTTGATGCAAGAGTTTTTATGCAACTTATAAAATCAAACAGTGTAGGTAGAATTTTTGTACATTTTCCAGTTCCTTGGGATAAAAAACCACACCGTCGTATCATTTCAAAATCTTTTATAGAAGAATCTCTTCGTGTTTTAAAAATAGAAGGTTCGTTAGAACTAAGAACAGATAGTGAAAACTATTTTGCATATTCATATGAAACTATGCAAGCTCTCGAAATTTATGAGCTAAATATTAGAAAAAATCATGATTTAAAAATTAGTAGCAAGTATGAGGATAGATGGAAGCGTCAAGAGAAAAACATCTATGATATAACTCTTATAAACTACAATGAGTCAAAAGAGAAAGAGCCAACTCCTAAGCTAACATTTGACAAAAAAGTAAATTTTGCTGATATTAAAAAAAGATTCACAAAACATATAGTTAGAGATGAAGATTGCTTTGTTCATTTTGAAGAAATTTATCAAGCAAGTGAAAACTCTGGGATGATTAAACTCTCTTTAGGTGCATATGAAAAGTGCGAACATAAATATCTCTTATTTAAAAACAATATGGTACAATATTTTCCGAATGTGTCATTGCAAATAGTGCAAAATTACAAATCACACCAAAAAATAAAAGAGTTTCTATATGTCAAATAATATTATACAAGCACAAAATTTAGTGCTTTCATATAAGAAAAACGAACCAATCATCAAAGATACAAACTTAACTGTCAAAAATAAAGATTTTGTCTTTTTAACTGGAAAAAGCGGTAGCGGGAAATCTACATTTTTAAAGTCTCTTTATGGTGAGCTAAATGTTGAGGATGGTGATTTAAATGTATGCGGATTTGACTTAAAAAATGCTTCTAGAACAAAACTAAATCTTCTTAGAAAACATACTGGTGTCATTTTTCAAGACTATAAATTGATAGATGAGTGGAATGTTGAAAAAAATGTCATGTTACCTTTGATGATAGCAGGGTACTCTAAACAAGTCTGCAAGATGCAAGCACACAAACTTTTAAAACATGTAAAACTATCTCATAAAATAGAAAAAATGCCACTAGAACTAAGCGGTGGAGAGCAACAAAGAGTAGCGATGGCAAGAGCATTGGCCCACAACCCAACACTCATAATCGCAGATGAACCAACAGGTAACCTTGATGACTACTCTAGTGAAGTAATCTGGAATCTCTTAAAAAGTGTTAGACAACATATAGGAAGTACAATCTTAGTAGCAACTCATAGAATTCCTCAAACTTTAGGTATAGACTATAAACAGTATTTTCTTGATGAAGGAACAATATATGAAGTCACTTAAAAATCACTTATCATTTATAATCCCTCTATTTATCTTGCTTTTTAGCATCCAATTTGCAACTATGATAGATCGTGGTGTAAAGGAGTATGAAACACACTTGGCTGGTGAATACACTATCGTTGCTGTATCTTCAATAGCACTTGAGCAAAAAATATTAAAAGAGAAAATTCCAGCAATAAAGTCCATAAGCGAAATCCAAAAAGACAAATATATCGAAAAACTTAAAAGTGATATCTCAAAAGCAGATTTAGTCTATCTAAGAGCAAATCTTCCAAAATTTTATACTATAAAACTTACATCTTTACCAGATAAAGAGAGTTTAAAAAAGATATCCCAAGAGTTAAAAAAGATAAATGGTGTCTCAAAAATAGAGACATTTAAAAAGACATTCAATAAATTTCACCAATTTTTACAGATGAGCAAAACTGCCTCTATATTTTTTACAATTTTTATCTTCGTTATATCATTTATGCTTATAGTCAAACAGATAGAAATCTGGACACTAGAACATAAAAAAAGGATGTACATAATGGGTCTATTTGGTGCTCCATTTTGGATGAAAAGCGCCTCTTTATACAAGTCTGTGGTCATAGATGCTCTTATATCTGCGATGCTTGTTGCTATCGTTTTTTTGCTACTTCCAAACTTTGCAGATCTTGCATCCATAAAGAGAGAGCTTGGAGTAAATATGAGTAATTTTAACTTTTTTACAGATCTTACAAAACTTGTCTTTATAGCACTTTTTATATCTATCATCTCTGTTACAACTGTTATATTAAAGCAAAAGAATTCATGACAAAAACTAAGTTAGTACTATTTTTACTATTTAGTGCTTTTGCATGTAATCTTTTAGCAAATATCGACACTAAGATAAGTAACACTCAAACTGATATCAAAAATCAAAAATCAAAAGAGAAACAGATATCAAAAAAACTAAGTAGCATTGCAAATGATATCAAAAAAGAGGAACAAAAACTAAAAAAGATAAACATAGACATCAAAAATATAAAGCGAAAAATTGTAAAACAAAATCAAAAATCAAAAATCAAAAAAGGTGAACTTAAGAAGATAAATACTCTATATAACAACCTTGTAAAAAGAGAAAAAGATGTAAATAAGAAGATGGCAGATATTCTATCAAAGGGAATCTCACTAGAGATGATAGCAAACGGTGATAGTGACAGGGGGATGGAGAGTATTGACAATATCATTATGAAAGAGGTCTATAACTCTTATAGCAAAATACTAAAAGATAAATTTTCAAAAACAAAAATTCGATATAGCAAACTAACAAATAACATAAAAATTGTAAAAAAAGAACTCGATAAAATAAAATTTAAACTAAACTCTCTTAAAGCTCAAATTAAAAGATATGACAAACTAAAAAATCAAAAATCAAAAACGATTAAAAACTTAGATAACCAAAGAGGAGCATATCTCAAAAAGCTAAACAAAGCAAGAAACCAAAGTATTGCTCTTGGAGATACACTTAAAAAATTAAATATTACAAAAACGAAACGAGAAAAAACTGTAATTAGAAAGATAAAAACTCCATCTCAAGATGCAAATGTCAGACAAATCGGTTCATCATATCAAACATCAGCCCTTGTAAAATACAGAGGACCAAAAACAATTTCACCACTTGACAACTACACTATCTCTCAAAACTTTGGAACCTACACAGACCCAATTTATAAAATGAAAATATTTAACGAATCCGTAATCCTAAGAGCAAAATCAAAAAACTCCCGTGTCAAAAATGTACTTGACGGCAAAATCATCTATGCCGCCAAAACCTCCATGTTAGAACATGTAGTCATCGTAAAAAATAGAGACAACATGCACACAATCTTTGCACATCTCTCACAAATCGCACCAACCATAAAAGTAGGCAAAAAAATCCCAAAAGGGTATGTACTAGGTCGTGTTGCTAGGGAATTAACCTTTGAAGTAACACAAAATGAAAAGCATATAAATCCAATGAGGCTTATTAAGTAATCTCCGATAATCTCTATTTAAACATTTTTCAGTAAAATAGAACAAAAATTAAGGTTGCATGTTGAGAAAAAGAGTTTTGGTAAAGTTTTCTGGTGAGGCACTAGCTGGGAAAGATGGGTTTGGGATTGATACTCAAATCTTAAAATATATTGCTGATGAAATTGATAATTTAATTAGAAATAATATTGAAGTAGGTATTGTTATCGGTGGTGGGAACATCATTCGAGGGGTTACAGCGGCACAAGATGGAATCATTAAAAGAACTAGTGGTGATTATATGGGGATGTTGGCAACTGTGATTAATGCAGTGGCGATGCAAGAGGCATTGGAGCATAATGGGCTTTATGCTAGGGTTCAAAGTGCTATCAAGATGGAACAAATCGCTGAAACTTTTATAGTTCGCCGTGCTAAAAGACACCTTGAAAAAGGAAGAGTTGTTATATTTGCTGCTGGTACTGGAAATCCATTTTTTACAACAGATACAGCTGCGACTTTAAGGGCTGTTGAGATAGGTGCTTCTATGATAATAAAAGCAACTAAAGTTGATGGTGTTTATGATAAAGATCCAAACAAGTATGACGATGCAAAAAAACTTACCACTCTCACATATGACCAAGCACTAAATGATCATATAAAAGTTATGGATGATACATCAATAGCACTGGCAAAAGATAATGCACTACCAATTGTTGTATGTGATATGTTTCAACCTGGAAACTTACTCAAAATCGTAAATGGCGACTTAAGTAATTGTTCGATTGTGCAAAACAGTTAAATAAAAGAAAAAAAAGGAATTTTATGAGATTAGAAAAAGTGATAGCAACCGCTTTAAAAAATGCAAGAGATGATCACTACATCCTCTCACTTATGGTATCAAAAAGAGCAAATGAGCTAGCAGAAGGGGCTACTCCACTTGTAAAAATAGATAAAAGTGTAGTACAACTTACAGATATTGCACTTATGGAGATTGCACAGGGAGCTATCCTTCTTGATAAGATTGTAGAAGATTAAAATTTTCAGGTGGATACTTTACTAAAGAAGGCAAAAGCGATAAATACTGTTGAAGATGCTTGTAAGCTACTCTTCGACATGACTGAACAAAATCAAAATATTATCGAAGCTGTATCTTTTGCATCTGAGTATCATAAGCACCAATTTAGAAAAAGCGGAGAGCCTTATATCGTTCATCCTATCTGTGTTGCATCTATAGTTTGTGCATATGGAGGAGATGAGCAGATGATAATCTCTGCTCTTTTACATGATGTGGTTGAAGATACACCGTGTGAATTAGATGAGATAAAAGAGAAGTTTGGAGCAGAAATTGAGCATCTTGTTCAAGGACTTACAAAGATTATTGAAATCCGAGGAGAAAAGCTACTTCCTTCAACTTCAGATGAAAGACTAATCGCTTCAGCCCTATCATTTAGAAATATTCTCTTAGCTTCAATCTCTGATATACGAGTATTTGTAGTAAAACTTTGTGATAGACTACATAATATGCTTACCCTTGATGCTCTTAGTATTGCAAAACAGAAAAGAATTTCAGAAGAGACTCTTGTAGTTTATGTTCCAATAGCCCATCGTTTGGGAATAGCAACTATAAAAAACTCACTTGAAGACCTTAGTTTTTATTATCTATTCCCTGAAGAATATAAAAAAATAGATGAATATATTTCACAATCTCAACAAAAGTTCCAATTAGATTTAAATAGTTTTATCTCGAAAATAGATACTCTAATGCTTAAAAATGGCTTTATATATGGGGATTTTGAGATTGATAAGAGGATAAAACATCACTACTCAATATATATGAAGATGCAGAGAAAAGGTGTCTCTATAGAAGAGGTACTAGATCTTATGGCAATTCGGATTTTAGTTAAAAACCCTATTGACTGTTATAGAGTTCTTGGAATTTTACATCAAAACTTTAAGCCACTTCTCTCAAGATTTAAAGATTATATCGCGATAGCAAAAGATAATGGTTATCAAACTATCCATACAACAGTATTTGATGATACAAGAATTTTTGAAGCTCAAATAAGAACATTTGATATGCATAAAACTGCACAATATGGAGTCGCTTCTCATTGGAAATATAAAGGGCATGAAGGACTAAATCCAAAGCTTTCATGGCTAAATGAGCTTAAAACTCAAAGTGAAGTTGGTGAAAATATTGAGCATATGTATGAGTTGGCAAAAGATAATTTATACAGTGAAGATATATCTGTATATTCACCAAAAGGCGATATTTATCATCTTCCTCGTGGTGCTACTGTACTTGATTTTGCCTATGCAGTGCATACTGAGATTGGCGATTATACAAAAAGTGCTTATGTAAATAAACAGAAAACTCCACTCTTAACAGAACTTAAAGATGGAGATATCATAAACATCGTATTAGATAAAAATCCTGTACTTAGATGCAGTTGGATAAGTTCACTAAAGACTACAAAAGCAAAAAACTCTATGCGTATAAACTGCAATCATAAATTAAAAGAGTTAAACACAAAAACTGCAGTAAATATACTTCTAGGCATATTTAACATAAAATATAGAAATTTAAAACAAGTTTTAAAATCAGAAAACTGTGGACAAAATCTCTACAAATCAACACTCAATTATATGCATTTGCAAGAGAGTGTATATAAACTTAAAAAAGCTATTCTTAGAAGTACAAAGTTTTTACCAATTATAACGCCATTTAAAAAATATCAACTTAAAAAGCAAGTATTTGATCATATCGTTTTATACTCACCTGCAAAATACTCTAAGGTTATACTTGATTATTGTTGTCATCCAAAACGAGGAGACGAAATAGTAGCATTTAAAAAAGGAAATGAAGCTACTGTTCATCATAAGTTTTGTTCATCAGCTTCCAAACTTATAGATGCACATGAACAAATGGTATATGTTAGATGGACATCTCTCAAACCTGACCATTACAAGCTGATTGTAAGTATTGAAAACAAAAAAGGTTCTTTAGCCTCTTTTTTACTATTTTTGGCTAAAATAGATGTAGATTTACTTAGCATTGAGCTAGATAGAAGTGAAAATTCCCATACGGATTATTTTGCATTAGTGGTTGAACTGCCAGAAAAAAGTAGAGAAAAACTACTTCAAGATTTAAATCAAAAATATAAAATAATTGAATTCATGCCTCTTGATGATGCTTATAAAAAGTTATAAAGGAAAAAGTTGTTTAAGATAGAAGATGCCCTAAAAGAGATAAGCAGAGGAACAGCAGAGATAATTGACAATGAGAGAATAAAAAAACTTTTAACAGCATATTTGGATGAGGGGAAAAATTACTATGTAAAAGCTGGATTTGACCCAACCGCTCCTGACTTGCACTTTGGACATACAGTACTTATACAAAAACTTGCACTTTTTCAAAAATATGGAGCAATTGTACAATTTATCATAGGTGATTTTACAGGAATGATAGGCGATCCATCGGGCAGGAGTGATACACGAAAAAAACTAGATAAAGAGACAGTTGCCCAAAATGCTAAAAGCTACAAAGAGCAAGTATTTAAAATTTTAGATCCTAAAAAGACTGAAATTCTTTTTAACTCACACTGGATAGAAAAATTAGGAGCTTCAGGGCTTCTTGAACTCACCACAACATTTAATGTTGCTAGAATGTTAGAGCGAGAAGACTTTGATAAAAGATACAAGAGTCAAGCACCGATATCTATCAGTGAATTTTTATACCCCCTACTCCAAGGATACGACTCTGTATTTTTAAAATCAGATATCGAACTAGGAGGAACAGATCAAAAATTTAATCTTCTTATGGGAAGAACTCTGCAAAGAACCTATGGTACAAAAAAAGAGCAAGCAGTTATAATGATGCCACTACTTGAAGGTTTAGATGGAGTAAATAAGATGAGTAAATCTCTCAACAACTACATAGGTGTAAATGAAAATCCAAACACTATGTTTGCCAAAGTTTTAAGTGCGAGTGATGAACTTATGTGGAGATATTATGAACTTTTAAGCACTAAAACATTAGAAGAGATTGAAAATTTAAAACAACAAGTAATTGACGGAAGTTTGCATCCTAAGTTAGCAAAAGAGCAATTAGCACAAGAGTTGGTAACAAGATATCACGATGAAAACTTAGCTCAAATTGCCAAAGATGAATTTAACAAAATCCACAAACAAAAAGAGATACCATCTGATATAGAAGAGTTTCAACTACAAGGTCCTATCTGGATTGCAAAAGCACTTGTAGATATAAAACTAGAACCTTCTACCTCGGGTGCTAGACGGGATATTAAGCAAGGTGCTGTTAAAATCAATCAAGAAAAAGTTGAAGATGAACAACTACAGCTTACAAGCGGTACTTTCATACTTCAAGTTGGAAAAAGAAAATTTGCCAGGGTAAAGGTTTTATGATGGAAAGGAAAGTTTTAAATATAGGTAAACACACTATTTCAAAGCCTATTATTCAAGGTGGAATGGGTGTTGGGATTAGCTGGGACTCTTTGGCTGGAACTGTATCAAAAGAGGGAGCATTGGGAGTTATCAGCTCTGTAGGAACTGGCTATTATGAAGATAAAAAATATTCACACAAAAATATAAACGAAAAACCATATTCTGAAGAGAATTTTTACTGCAAAGATGCACTAAAAAAGATATTTGAAAATGCAAGAAAGATATGTGGTGATGCACCGCTTGCCTGCAATGTACTTTATGCATCCAATGGTTATGGGCAAATTGTGATTGATGCTTGTGAAGCTGGTGCTGATATGATTATCACTGGTGCTGGGCTTCCTACAAATATGCCTGAATTTACAAAAGATTACCCAGATGTTGCACTAATTCCTATAGTTTCAAGTGCTAGGGCTTTAAAACTTATTTGTAAAAAATGGAAACGGTACAACAAACTCCCAGATGCAATCATAGTAGAAGGACCCCTTAGTGGTGGACATCAAGGTTTTACTTATGAACAGTGTAGCCAAGAGGAGTATCAACTTGAAAACATCATACCTCCTGTCATAGAAGAGGCAAAAAAATGGGGAGATATTCCAATCATCGCGGCTGGGGGAATTTGGGATAAAGATGATATCAATAAGTTTTTAGAGCTAGGTTGTGCAGGAGTACAGATGGGAACTAGATTTATAGCAACACACGAGTGTGATGCTAGTGATAATTTTAAAGATATTATCTTAGATGCAAAAAAAGAGGATATAAAGCTCTTTAAATCTCCAGTTGGTTTACCAGCAAGAGGAGTTAGAACAAATCTCCAAACTAGCATAGAGAACAATACCGCACCAAAAGTTGCATGTATCAGCAACTGTGTTGCACCTTGTCATCGTGGAGAAGAAGCAAAAGTAGTTGGATACTGTATAGCAGATAGACTATCAGCTGCCTATATGGGAGATAAAGAGACTGGGTTATTTTTTACAGGAAGCAATGGATATAGATTGAAAAAACTAATCTCAGTAAAAGAACTTATAGATAAATTAACATACGGTGAAGATAATTAAAGGTATTTTGATACTATTTTTTAGTATCACTCTCCTATTCTCTTCTCAATATTCAAAAGAGATAAACTCTCTTTACAAAAAAATTCCCTATGCCTCAAAACAGCAGACTATAGAAATTATGCATGAACTTGAAAACCTATATATAAACTCAGTAGTATCAGATGATAAAAGAGGAATTGAGAAATCTCTTAGAGGAATTATAAAATGCCAAAAACTATTAAATCTTGACTCCACAACTTATGAGAGTGAACTAGCAGCAATCACAAACAAACCTCCAAAGCCTAAAGTACAACCTTCATCATATAAACCGACAAAAGTAAATGTAGAAAAACCAACAGTTAGAGTTGATGAAAATGCTATTTTATCCATCCATTCAATAAAGCAGAAAAAAAATACTATAATCATAAAGTTCAACACTCCAATAACCAAAAAACAAATGCTCTTTTTTGAAATTAATAGAGGTGGCATCTATAAAGATATTTATGACTTAAAGGCAAATTTAAATTTTAAAACCCCAAAACTGATACTTAAAAATGTAAAAAATGTAAAAATTGCCCAAAATAGAATCGGAAAAGTAAGAATTGTACTTGAAGATGAACAGAAAATATATTCAAATGCTTTTATTCGTGAAGGTACACTATTTATAAGTGTTCAGAAAAATCCAAACCATAAAATTGTAGCCACAAAACCTATAATAAACAAAGAACCCTTAACAAAAAAACCCACTCCAAAAATAGAGCAGAGCAAACTTTATGCGTCATCAAAGATTATAGTTATAGACCCTGGACACGGTGGCAAAGATCCAGGAGCCGTAGGATATAAAAAATATAAAGAAAAAATTGCAGTACTTAAGATTTCTAAAACATTAAAAACAATATTAGAAGCAAAGGGGTATAAAGTTTATCTTACAAGAGATAAAGATAATTTCATAAAACTATCCCACCGAACACAATTTGCCAACAAAAAAGGAGCAGATCTCTTTATCTCTATTCATGCAAATGCTTCTCATTCAAAAACAGACCTTTCACTAAAAGGTATAGAGACTTTTTTCCTCTCCCCTGCGAAGACAGAAAAAGCAAAGAGAATTGCGGCAAAAGAGAATAAATCTGCAGTTACAAACTTAAATGATATGTCAAAAAATACACTTTTAAGTTTTTTAAACAAAACAAAAATAGTCCAATCAAATAAACTCGCTATAGATATACAAAAAGGAATGCTCACACAAGTTCGTAAAAAACATAAAGGTGTAAGAGATGGAGGAGTGAGAGAAGCCCCATTTTGGGTTTTAGTAGGAGCCCAAATGCCTGCTGTTTTGATTGAAATTGGATATATTACAAATCCTACAGAGGCAGATAGACTATTTAATCCCTTTTACCAAAAAAGTCTGGCAAAAGGAATAGCAAATGGTGTTAATAACTATTTTGTTCACAATAATTATTAAAGTCTACTTCAAAGCACTCTTTTGCCTTGAAAGATTTATCTTTTTCTCTTGCTCAACATGCTGATTCCTATAAAACAACAAATATGTTGAAGGGAGGATTAGAAGTGTTAAAAGTGTTGAACTTACTATTCCTCCTGTGATTACAACTGACAATGGATACTGTATCTCACTTCCTACACCTGTAGCATAAAGCAAGGGAAGTATTCCAAAGAGTGTTGTAAAGGCTGTCATCAATACTGGGCGAAGACGAAGCAAGGTTGCATTTTTTATCAAATCTTCTAATTTTACATGAGGATACTTAGCTCTTAGTTCATCTATGAAGCTTACAAGTACGATACCGTTTAGTATGGCAATTGCAAAAATTGCTAAAAATCCTATGATAGCTGAAACAGAGAGATAGATACCACTTACAACTAGAGCTATGATAGCACCAATAAAGCCAAAAGGTACATTTAAAAGGATAAGCATAGCCTTTGATAGAGAGTTAAATGCAGTATAAAGAAGCAATATAACTAACAAGATAGTGATAGGTATGATAACCATAAGCTTTTGAGTTGCTTCTTGCATGTTTTTAAAATCACCTGCCCAGCCTATATAATAACCTGTTGGCATCGTGACTGAACTTTTTATGATTTCATCTGCTTCTTTTACAAAGGATGCTACATCTCTGCCTTCTACTTCCATTGATAGCACCATATATCTGCTTAGATTTTCTCTTTTTATAAATGAAGCTCCTTGTTCGATAGTTATATCGCATATTTGATCTAATGTAACTATCGCTCCATCTTTTGCTCTGATTGTTATATTCTTAACTCCATCTATATCAAGTGAAGCGTCTTTTATTTTTGCGATTATGCCAAAGCGGCGAACTCCTTCTATCATCTCACTTATAGGCTCTTCACCTATGCCGTTTCTTATGACTTGCATCACCTCTTTTACACTTATGCCATATCTTGCAAGAGATAGATAATTTGGTGTGATTTTGATTTGTGCTTGACCTAGTTGGGTTTCAACTTCCATTCGTTCCAATCCATCAACTTTTGCAATACTTTCTTGAATCTCTTTAGAGATGCTATCTAGTATCTTTTGGTCATCTCCATAAATCTTTATCGCAAGTTCAGCTTTTACACCTTCAAGCAACTCTTCAATCCTCATAGCAATAGGTTGAGTTGGAACAAATTGTACATATTCAAAGCTTTGCTCTAAATCTTCATTCATACGATGGGTCAATTCTGGTAAATCTTTGATATCTGGTTTTAAAGTGAGCAAAACTTCCATATAGTTTGCTTGTGCAGTTTCTCCTTTTTCACTTCTTCCAAGCATGGAAAGGACTGACTCTACATCATTGGGATAGTTTTTCAAAATATGTTTCTCAATTGCCTTAGCAGTCTCCACAGACTGGGTCAATGCTGTTCCTGGAATCGAAATCACCCTATACATGATAGACTCTTCATTCAGGTTTGGCATAAATTCTCTTCCTTGCAAACTAAGCACATAAACTAACACAACAAAGATAGCTGAAACTCCTACAAGCAAACTTCTTGCATGTGAGAGTGCAAAGACAAGAATAGGAGAATATATTTTTTTAATAAATTTTATAACAAAATTATCGCCTGATTTTGTTGGTTTTAACAACAAAAAAGCTAAAACAGGCACCAAAACTAAAGCTACAAACAAAGAACCAAGCATGACAAATACGATATTTAATGCCATTGGTGAATATAGCTTTCCTGCCAATCCATCAAGACTAAGAAGAGGGATAAATACAGCAGCAATTATCAAAATTGCAAATGTTACTGGAGTTGCTACCTCTTTTGCAGAATCTGCGATTAGTTTCACTCTTGGGGCATCTGGTTCATCATGGAGCTTTCTGAAGCTATTTTCCACAACAACAATCGTCCCATCAACTATCATCCCAACTGCGATTGCCAAACCACTAAGACTCATTAGGTTTGCACTAATTCCATAATAATCCATCAACAAAAACGCTACAAGAAGCGATATAGGCAAAGAGATGATAACGATAAATGCCGAACGAAGTTCAAACAAGAACAGAAACAAAACTATGGCAACAAGTATAACACCACTAAGAAGTGCTTTATTCATCGTGCTTACTGCCTTGTGAGTAATCTCTGTTCTATCATAAACCGTATGAATTTCAACACCTTGTGGAAGTGCTATGTTTACTGTCTCAATCTTCTCTTTTATAGACTCTACAACTTGCGCTGCATTTGTAGCGGTTCTTTGTAAAACCATTCCTATAACAGACTCATCTCCATCGATACTAACCGCACCAAAACGAGGAGCGGAGCCCTCTTTTACCTCTGCGATATCTCTTATGGTTACAGCTTGACCACCATTTGATCTTATGACTGTATTTCTTATATCTTCTAAATTTTTATAGAGTCCATTTCCTCGAATTAAGTATTGTTCACGGTTAAACTCTAGATATTGCCCTCCAGCTGCAAGGTTGCTTCTTTGCAAGGCATCTATAATATCTTCATATGTTATCTCTATATCTTGAAGTTTTTTTGTATCTATCAAAACCTCATACTGCTTCTCAAAACCTCCCCAGCCGATTACCTCTTCTACACCGCTTACACTTTTAAACAAAGGAGTAACGATATAATCTTGCATCTGTCTGATTTGACGAAGAGAGTATTTCCCAGTGTTATCTTTTATCTCATACCAAAAAACTTGTCCTAATCCTGTAGTATTTGGTCCAAGAGTCGGTTTTCCCCAGCCTTGTGGTATATCTACACTAGAGAGTCTTTCACTCATAAGTTGTCGTAAAAAATAGATATCCATATCGTCTTCAAAAAAGACAGAAACATATGAGAGTCCAAAAAATGAGTTAGACATAATCATCTTGACACCAGCCATACCAGAAACGGCAGATTCTATAGGATAAGTGATAAGTTTTTCGATATCTTCAGCTGAGTTTCCAGGGCTTTCTGTATATATCACAACTTGCTTAGGAGTGATATCAGGAAAAGCATCTATTGGTATGTTTTGATATGATTTTATACCAAAAGCACAAATTAAGATGAAAAGAACAATCACCAAAAGCTTGTATTGTAAAGATAAGTCAATTAGTTTATTTAACATATCTATCTCCTAATGACCGTGTTCGCCAAGAGATGATTTAAGCATCATAGACTTAACAAAATAACTCTTATCACTCACATACTCTTCATCAGCATTTAGACCTAAAACTGCCGTATATTTATCATCACTTGTTACAATCTTGACTACACGAGCTTCATACTGTTTTTTCTCTTCTTTGTGTTCATCATTTCCATCATCTTTTGCATGGTCGTCATGAGTTTCCTCTTTGTGGTCACTATGCTCATCTTCTTTTGCGTGATCATCATGACCGTCATGTTCTGCATGGTCGTCATGTGTATCTTCTTTGTGATCATCATGCTCATCTTTTTTTGCGTGATCATCATGACCGTCATGTTCGGCATGGTCATCATGTGTATCTTCTTTGTGATCATCATGCTCATCTTTTTTTGGAACAAAAACAACCCACTCATTATTAAAAAACGAAAGAGCTGATTTTTCTACTGCGACATATTTTTTATCTGCATCAAAATAGAGAGTTGCACCAACATAAGCATTTACAAAAAGTTCACTTGTAGGTTTATCTACACTTGAAAGCACCTCAACTCTTTGAGTCTTTTTATCAACCTCAGGCAATATTTGAGTAACATGGGTTGAGATAATATTGGCATTTGCGTTTACACTTATCTTTTGTCCTATCTTTACAGAACTTGCATATTTTAATGGTATAAATGATTTTATATAAAATGCTTGATTCTTTATGATAGAGATAATTGGAGTATCTTCAGTTACCACAGAGTGCCTTGGCTGTAAAAGAGCAGAAACTTTTCCACTGCTATGAGCATAAAGGATATAACTTGAAGATGCTTTCTTAAGTCTGTTTGCATCTATTCCCATCATATTTAGTGAAGATTTTAGAGCATTTATCTTTGCTGATATGGTATCTCTTTGCATACTTTGAGAATTTAACTCTTGCAAAGATATCATACCCTGATCATAAAGCTTTTTACTAGCCTTATAGTTTCTGTTTTGAGAGATAAACTGTCTTCTCAAGGAGATATAATCAGCCGTCATATTTGATAAACTTATAGACTCTATAAGGGCTATTTTATCGCCTTTTTCTACATAGGAGCCTAGCTTTACAAAATACTCCTCTATATGCCCACTTACAAGTGACATGACTGATTGTTTCGCATTTGAGAGCTGTATGACTTGTGCATTTATCTCTATCGATTTTCCAAACTCTCTTACTTTTGAGTGTTTTGTTGGTATCTCTACACTATAGAGCATTGAGCTTAGTAGTAGCGTTATTATTAAAAATTTATTCATTATAGTTTCCTTGGATATAGTTTAATTCAATCTGTTTTAGGTTTGCTTCTTGTTTGATATCTAGTAAGCTTTTACTTGTCTGAAGAAGAGTGTTTTTAACTTCTATAAGCTCCAAAAGTGAACCTTTAGAGATTTTGTATCCCTCTTCATAAAGTTTTAAAAGTTTCTCTTGTTCAATTTGTTGAGTTTGCAAACCTTTATGCTGATTTGTTAGGGTTTTGAGTGAGCTTTGTAAAAGTGTTTTTTGTAGATTTTGTTTGATTTCAAGCTGATTTAGAAAAATCCTATTTTGATTTGCCTTGATGCGAGATAGCTGTTCTTTTTCTCTATTTACACCAAATATCGGTAAATCAACACTAGCTCCTATGCTTATTATCTTATCTTCTGGCTCTTTTTCATATCCTGCTGATATATCAAAAGTTTTTATAGAGTTAGAGAGTGTTTTTGTCTCAAACTCTAGTCTCTTTTGCTCTTTTTGTGCTTTAAGCAGATCTGGATTTAAAATAGTTTTAGATTTTAAAGCTCTTGAAACTGGATATATAAACTTAGCCTCAAGATTATACACCGCATCTATACTAGAATATGTTAGTAACTTGAAATAATACTCTTTTGTCTGCTGTTTTTGAAAAAGAAGTCTATTCTCAATAGCTCCACTCTCAATACTAGCTCTTAAATATGCAGTTTTTGTACCTACACCATTTTGTAAACGATTTTTTGCAATATCTTCTATTCGCTTTGCAAGTTTTAACTCCATAAGAAGCAGAGATTCTAACTCTTTTTGATATACAAAAGAGGTATAAAACATCTCCAAATTCTTTGAAAATTGAGCTTTAGCTTGTAAATATGAAGCCTTTGCCACTTCACCTTTTGCACTATTTAAATCTTTTAAATCACTACCAAACCAAGGCGTTCTAACAGGCTGGGATAAGCCAACTAATAAACCTTTATCATCACTGTTTTTATATCTACTTATACCAACTTCCATCGATGGATTAGAAAAAGAGAGAGAAATATCCACCTCTTTCTCCACTATATCTTTATCTAATTTTGCCTGTTTTAAAATATTTGCATCTTCTAATGCCTTTTGTTTGAAACTATCAAAACTTATAGTCTCTGCCAATACCCACAATGATACGGATATTAGCAATAAAATTGCTTTCATTTATTTAATCCTTTATTTATAATGTTATTTTTTAGTAAAAAGGATTAGGCGATGGGTGGTTTTAGGAGTTCAACACTGTTTGGAGAGGGAAGAGAGTTTTGCAGTTCAAATTGTGGTTTTGGGATGCAAATATAAGAGAGCTTCAACAGAGGCTTATCTAACATACTTTTAACATGACAACTGCAACTTTGACAAGAGTCACATAAAACCTTATACTCTGTCGCATCTGAATGTTTTACATAATGCTCTATCGTGCTATCGTGAGAATCTTGATGACTATGTTTAAAAAAGCCATGCAAAACTCCAATAGACAATGCAAATAGTATGATAAATAACCAACTTCTTGTAATTTTCATAGTTAACTATATCATATATTTTATAAAAGTTTAAAGTTTCTTAAATGATTTATTTTTAGCCTTTTACTTGCATAATGCAGAAAAAATTATAAACTTTATCTTATAATAAACTCAAAGGAGTTTCTATGAGTTTTCATATCTTAACAGCACAAAGTGTAAAAGATTTTTTGCTAAATATCCCAAATATAAAAGATTTTTTTGATGATGATATATTGGAATCCCAAGAAATCGGTGATGGAAATCTAAATTTTGTTTTTATTCTAAAGAGCCAAAAAGATCCAACAAAAGCTCTTATAGTAAAACAAGCTGTACCGTATCTAAGATGTGCTGGGGAGGATTTTCCTCTCTCAAAAGAGAGAATGAGTTTTGAGATAAGAGCACTTCAAAACTATGCAAAGTTAGTGCCACATCTTGCACCAAAAATTTACTATGAAGATGAAGAGATGAGTATTGTTGTGATGCAATATCTAAGCGAACATATCATCCTTCGAAAAGGGTTGATGGAGTCTGTATATTATGATAACTTAGCAGAAGATATCTCTACATTTTTGGCTCATACTCTTTTTTATACCTCATCGTTATATTTAGATAGTAGCCAAAAACGGCATATGATGGACAGTTTTAATTCAAATAGAGAGCTTTGTAAGTTAACTGAAGATTTTGTATTTACCTTTCCCTATATGGAGCATGAGACAAACTTTATAGATGAAAATTGCCTAGATGAAGCTAAAACGCTCTTCTCTACAATGCAATTTAAAAAAAATGTTTTGAGCTTAAAATATAAGTTTATGACACAAAGTGATGCACTTTTACACGGAGATTTACACACTGGATCTATAATGATAAGTAAAAAAGAGACCTTTGTCATTGATCCTGAATTTGCATTTTTTGGTCCTTTTGGATTTGATATCGGAGCACTGATTGCAAATCTTATAAACTCCTATATTTCTCACTTTTATATAAGCAGAGATGGAGCTTATCAAGAGTGGATATTAAAAACTATAAAAGAGATTTTTGAAAAGTTTGAACTGAAATTTTTAGCACTTTGGGATGCACAAGATGAGAGCTCATTAATAATTCCAAACTTTATAGATGATAAAACTCTAACAGAATTTAAAAAAGATTTTATGAAAAAGATTTTCCAAGAGAGTATTGGATATGCTGGATGCAAAATAGCAAGAAGGGTTTTTGGTATAGCAGGGGTTGAAGAGATACGAGGTATCACAGATGCGAAAAAGAGAAAAGAGGCAAATTTACTAGCTCTTAAAACTGGTGTAAAATTGATAGAAAATTATAAAAATATAGAAAACTTAGATGAATTGATAGATATTATTCAAGTCCAAAAAAGTTCTTAATATATGATTTTTCATCTTCATTTTGAAGTTTGATGGACTTTATCACCTTTTTTTGACTATCTAAAACTAAAAGTTCATCACCTTTAAGTTGCAAATGCTCTTTTCCCCACAACTTCTCTAACTGGTCTAATCTATGATACACTTCAACAGCAGGTGGTTTTTCTGTTTCTGTACCTAGTGAGCTAACGATACTCAAACCACCAACTCGCTTCTCAATCTTGTATGGAATATATGGCTTTAACTCATAATAAACTCTTTTACTTCTATATTCAGGCTTCGCTTGGTCATACGCTTGATACCCAAAAAAAAGAAGCCCCGCCGCTAAAGCTAACGGTAATAAATTTTTTAACATATACTCATCCTCTTAAAGTCTATTTTTCAGGTTGCAAACTCATTTTCCGTTTACAACCCAAAAAAGACCTCTAAAATCCATGTGTACCACACAGGTTGATACTATAACTAAAAAGTATATCAATTATATTGATATTAGTCAATAGACTCATTTTATGAAATATAAATCAATCTTTACTCACTTTATTCACAAGCCAATACTCTTTAATTAAGTTTAAGATATTTACTAGTATTATATTTAAATGAAAAATATATTTTTAAGCTTACTCTTAAGCATTAGCCTACTTGCAGGATACAACAAAACAGAAGAAAATGAAGTTACGAAAAAAATCAATTTACAATTTTATGCTAATTTAAAAGAAAACAATCAACTTTTCAAAAAAAATGTACAAGAAACCCAACAGAAATTTATAAATTTGACTAAAAATTTAAATACATTTTATGAGTATGTATCTCCCCTAACCCAAAATGCTTCATTGATATCTGGAGTATCTTTTTTAATTCCTGGTTTTGAAAGCCTAAATAGTGCCATTAAGTTTATAGCAGCCACAGATAAAAAAATCCAAGCATATACAAATGCTACTAAAAATTCAAAAACCAATATTATTGACCAAAAAATCAAAACTTTTCTTATAAATCAAGATTTAAATTCTATTGATGAGATAAGAAATGAACTTGATTTATATAGGATAGAACTAGCAGAGCTCTCAAATGACTTAAAAAAGGTTGAAGAGATAGCAAATTCAATACAAAAATTTTCCATACAAGCAACTCAATATACCAATCAAATCTCAAACACTGCAACAAAATATGGAAATCAACTTATGGATGCAGTAAATTCAACAGAGTATGGGAAAAAACTTTTAGCCTATTTTTCAAATAATGACACTAAGACAAAAAATGACAATAATCCTCAAAAACCTATTGTTGAAAGCATATTTGAGCTTGAAAAAGAGATTAAAGAAAATAGCAATTTAATCCTGCAAAATATGAAACTTGCCGATAATTTAAGTTCTAGTTTGGCAACTATAAAAAACTTTAGTAAAATTGATTTTACTGGATTTTAATTTTAACTATTTTCCATATATTCTAACTCATCAAAATACTTACAGCATGAACCGTCCGCTTATCCAAAGGGGGCAAATCCATATAATCCTCCCCATAAAGCTCTATAAGATAACTATCACTATCATTTGGGACAAAAAATTCCAACCCTTCAAACTTCATCTTTTTAAGTGGAAATATACTCTCATATGAAAATACTCCAGCAACATCAGGCATCTCTCCACCATAAATAACATTTGAGTTTTTTTTCTCCCAACCTAGATGCAACTTATAAAGCAACTTGACAAAAATTCCTCTTATGCTCTTTTGCTCAAATTTTTTGGCTAAAAAAAATCTAATAGATGCTAAAGAGTATTTGTAAAATAGATTATGAACTTTGCTCTTCCTGATAGTAAGCATCGGAAATATATCTAAAAACAATCCTTGATTGTACTCTACATCTTTACCCTCTTCATGAAACTCTACGATAGTTGCTCTGTTATCTCTTATCTTTGAGTAGTCAAAAGCAAATGTACTATCACTCTCTCTATTTTGAAAAAACATACTATCTGATATCTCATCTTCAGCAACTCTACAAAACACCCGATAATCTTCAACTGGCATAGATATATCAACATCATCATCCCAAGGGATAAAACCATTGTGGCGAACAGCACCCAAAAGAGTACCACTATCTAGCCAATATTTTAAGTTGTGTTTTTTACAAATCCTATCAAGCTCTATAAGCATATCAAGCATGATAAGTTGTGCCTGTTTTATAGTTTTATCATCTATTGCCATTAAGCCTCTTTTTCATAATAATCAAACAGTGCATCTACTAACACATCAACATAAGCCCTATCCATATCCCCCATATGTGAAACTCTAAAGATTGTATCTCTTAGCTCCCCACCATTTGGACAGACCATTATCTTATATCTCTCTTCTAAATCTTCCACTATTTTAAAAGCACTTTTACCATCGGTTGGAGTTAATGTAGTCATGGCATTTGGCATAAAATCACTATAAGCTTTGAGTGGTAAAGGTTTTATCTTTTCTCTAAAATACTCGGCTAAATCTTTTGCTTTTTCTATACTTTTTTCTATGCCACCATCTTTTTCAATTTGCTCTAATCTTTTTTGAAGTTGGAGCATTATCGTAACTGCAGGAGTGTAAGGAGTCTGTCCTCTTTCGCCATTTCTAAGATAATCTTTGAAATTAAAATAGAGATTTTTTACATCTTTTATTTTTGCCAAAGCTTTTGGAGATAGAACAACCATAGTAAGTCCAGGAGGAAGAGCCAAACCTTTTTGACTACTTATGATAACCGTATCAATGTTCTGTTTTTGCATATCTATCTCATCTGTAACAAACATGCTTATTGCATCCACGATATAAAAAAGATTATTCTCCTTGCAATACTCACCCAAAGCGGATAGATCATAAATATGCCCAACACTAGTCTCATGAGCATTTACGATAAGAGAGCTAAACTTCTCATTTGGAGCTTTAGTTTTTATATCACTAAGGTTTGTATCTTCTACCTTAAAATCAAAATGAGACACATTGTGAACGGCACAAACATCTACAAATCTTTGTCCAAAACCTCCACCATTTACAACCAAAGCATTATCATCACTATCTAACAGATTCATAACCACCGACTCCATACCAGCAGTACCAGATGCAGTCAAAAATATAACCCTACTCCCTTTTGGAGCATTTAGCATCCCTAAAAGTGAGTTTTCACAAAAAAATGTCACATCAGAAAATTCGCTATTTCTAAAATAAGGAGTTTGAATAGCTCCTATTTTTAAAATCTCCTCTGACATCTTTACAGGTCCTGGGGTAAAGATATAATAATCCTCATATATCATCTATTTATCTCCTATCTTATTTATTTTTTTGCATCTCATTAAATTGTAATACTATTCTGTTTATCTTCATCATATCTGTCGGGCTTAATTTTTTGGATTTTGTTTTACCTCTTTGGATTAAAGAGCTAAACTCTGCAATCATATATCTAAGTCCGCACCCTTCAAACTCATACTCAAAAGTTGCACTCTTATTGGAATCCTCAAAACGAAAAGAGAAACTTTTAGTAAGCCACCATGGAGATGGTATATAAATATACCCTTTTGTACCAGCGATAGTTGCACTCTCATCTGTTTTTATACCTGTTGCTACTGTTGATATACCGATTGTATTATTTTTATGAGTTGTAACTATACAGTTACTTATATCATACTCTTTTCCCTTCTCTTTTTGTTCATAAAAATTGATAGTTTTACTTTTTCCTAAAACCTTATGAACTAGCAAAGAGGGATAACTTGACAGGAGATTGGTCGCACCTTGTTGTAAAAATTCATCAGAATAATTTATCTCTTTATAGAGAGTACTACGAGTCGCCCTAACCTCTTTTATCTCTCCAATAGTACCTTTATCTAACTTTTTAAGAAGTTGATTAAACGCTGGTAAAAATGCAGTCCTAAGAGCTGAAAGAAGAATCTTTTTATTTTTCTTAGCCAATGCTAACAGTTCTTTTAACTCATCCTTTCCAAGTGCCAATGGATTTTCACAAAGCACATGTTTACCAGCTTCTAGTGCCATCTTTATCTGTAAATAGTGCTCTTTTACAGAAGAGTTTATATAAACAGCAGCGATTGTGGTATCTAAAAATTCATCATATTTGTTGTGACCGTATCTAACTTTTGATGATTTAGTAAAAGCTCTAACTGCATCTAAATTTGCATCATAGATTCTAGTTATCTCGATATTTGAGACAAACTCCGCCTCATCTAAAAAAGCATTTATCTCTTTTCCTAGTCCAGAAATTCCTAGCTTTATAGGCTTAAAGTTTTCAGTTCTAAGCTTTGTACTAGATATACCCTCAGTTCTTGGAAGATACTCAACATGAGTATATTTGTTTAGATAATCAAATGCCCCAACCCAATCATCACCAATAGCAAAGATATCTACATCATATTTTAACATATCCATTGCTTTTTGCTTTTTGTGAGTCTCAACTATAACCTCATCAACAAAATCTAAAGCCTTAATCGCATTTACTCTTTTTTTTGTACTTTCAGAAACATTAAGCTTTCCACGAGAACGATCATAGTTTTCATCAGTAACCCCAACGATGAGATAATCTCCCAACGCCTTTGCCCGTCTAAGTAAATTTAGATGTCCAATATGCAACATATCGTATGTTCCATATGTAATTATAGTTTTTCTATTTTTCAATATATGCCCTTAATAATTAATCTATTTACTATATTAACATAATATTTTAATAAATTAATTATTTGTCATCAAAATAGTTCTTAGCTTTCTCATCTAA
>JAMONX010000117.1 GCA_027066435.1 Campylobacterales bacterium | reverse complement strand
CACTTACTGACTTCTACCAAGTGTTGGAGTCCTACAAAAGGTTTTTTTGCCTCTGTACCAGAGAACTATCGTAAGATAAGTGAAAAACAGAGGTTTTATTCATGCCACTTGGGGCTTTTTCTTATTAAATCGATTGCTCTTTCACCTTTTCCATTTACTCCATCGGCTAAATAGGCAGTAACAAATTTTGCTTTTTTTGAATCTTTTTTGTGAAGTTCAATAACAACTACAAACTCTTCTATGCATAAAGCAACCCTACGATTTCTTTGTACTTTTTTAATCTTTGAATTATAACCAACATAAAGCTCTGCATTTGATGATTGCAGTATCCATTTAATCCAAAATATACGATTTGCTCTTTTGTAAGAAAATTCTGATTTATCTTTTTTTTGTCTATTTTTACTTTCAAAAAATGAATGTTCAAAATCATCAGAAAAAAATCTAACCTTGATTTTATCAAAAGTAACAATTGGTTTTTTGCAATAATATTTTTTAAAAATCTTTTTGTAAAAAATTATATCTTTGTCTACAATAAAACTACAAAACACTAAAAATCCCCATCAAGTCTTATCTGAAATATATTAAAAGGTTTAGTATCTTTTTTTGTAGCAACACTAAGCTTTGTTTGCAGTTTCTGCTCTGCATATTCGTATAACTCTTTTTTTGCACCTTTTTTTTCTTCTATATTATACCCATAAGAGACAAGCCCTATGAGTACATCGACATATTGGATAAAAAGATTTTCATAGGAATTTCTTGGCTCTATTAGTTTGACATCTCCTGTATAGATAGCATTGTTAAGAACTTTTTTTAATAAGGGCAGGGGCTTATAAACTTTATTTGTCTTGTCATCTACATACACATAGTAATGGTTATGGATTGAAGCTGTATTCATCTTATGAACAAGCATCTGATAGTAAAACTTATAAAACCCTATATCACTATTGTTTTGGTGATACTCAAAATTGATTTTGCAAGTATCTATTACAATAGCTCTAAAAAAATGAAACTCTTCAAACTCGGCAAATATATCTACTAACTCCTTATAAAAATCAAGCATCTTATAAGAGATTTTTGTCCATTTTATCTCAACATTAAACCCGTGTCTTTTTTTCGCTTCTTTGATACGACTTTTAAATAGCTCTCGTTTTTCTCTTTGTAGCCACAAACTACCGATAACCATGAAGCCATCTTCTTTGCTTACTAAAAGTTCTAGTCGGGATTCGTCACAGTAGATGTCTAGGTTCATGATTGCTCCTCTTGAGATAAGCCAATTTTTTTATTCATTAATTCCACTATCTCATCTTTTAAAATATTTTTTTTACCATCAATAATCTGAGAAATAAAATTTTGTTCATCACTACCCAACTTATCAAGTTTTTCGCTAATTTTATTTGTAATATTTTTCTCATTCTCTTGTAGCCATTTATTTTCAATTTCGTTGTCTATATCAAAATTATTACGATATTCTATTAACTTCCAAATATCAAACATGATTTCAATAAATGCAGTTCTTGGTATATCTTCAGGTGGAGTTTCTAAAACAATCTTTTCATCCAAAGTAGATAGCAATTCATCAGTCACATTTATTATATAAGGATTCTCAAATTCACTCTTTTCATATTCACCACCATCCAGCTCATTTTGTACTTTTTCAAAAAATAGTTTAGGTATTCTAAAACCATAACTTGCTTCTTTATTATGAACTCTAATAATATTTACAAAATCTACATCCAATTTATAAAATTCAACTAGTCCCAATACTATTTCTGTTAAATCATCTTCTTCAAATCCTTCTATACCAATAACAATTTCTCTTAAATTTTCTTGTTCAATCACTTTTAGAGGCTTATTGGTGTAATAATCAAGATTTTGCAAAATGGTATATATCTGATTTAATTCATTTTCATGCAATTCTTTCCACCATTTATAAATACTGTCTTTTGCTATTATTACTTTTTCTTCAGGTGCAGAAATATAAAAAGAAACTGTCTTTAGTAACCTATCAAACCAATACAATTCTTCTTGAATTATCTCTTCTGTTTCGAAGTATTGAAATGTACTATTTTCAATATTTTGAAATGACTTTTGCATTGTAGAGAGTTTAAAGTTTGCTCCTTTAAGATTTATAAATGCTAAATTACTTTCTTGTGAAGATTTATCTTCTATTAATCGATCTCTAAAATTATTAAAAGATGTTTTAAATGAGTTGATGCTATCTATTTCATCTTCAAATCTATATTTTTCATTATATCTTAGCTGTTTAGTTGGAAATTCCTTAGTAGAACTAAGCAGTAAGTTTAATTCATTTTTAATGTTTTTAAAATCTTTTCTCTTTTTTTTCTCTAATATATTTTCAAATGCCTTATTAAATATTTTTATAAACTCTAAAATTTTCCTTCTAGTATCTATATGATGTTCTTGCCACTCATATACACTTTCATAACCATATTGTTTCATAATCGTTTTTCGCCAAATTACATTTAAATGAACATCAAATTTGTCTATTAAATTATCTATGGGAATTTTCTTAATTGAGTTTTGAATCATCAATTTGTAAAGTTCTTCATTTGGAAATGGTAAGTATATAGCTTCGGTGTTAAACTTATCATAATAAGGGAAAATATTTTTAAATATATCTATCCTTTGAACACTACACTCATTTAGTTTATCCATATTTTCATTATCTGCTAAATATTTTATATATATTTCATTATCTTTCTCAAAAACTATAAGACTATTTGTTTTTTCTTTTAAGATAGAGAATAACATAGGTTTATATTTGCTGATAAATGTTAAATACTCTTGAGGGTACAAAATATATAAAAATATATATAATTCTATAACTTCTTTTAAATCTCTTTCTTTAAGTTCTTGCAAAAGAAAATCATCTTCAAAATCTATCAATTTTGGAATTGAAGCTTTAGTTTTATTTAACCATTTAGCTAGATATGCTAATCCATTATAACTTTTAGTTTGGTTAAACCTTAACATAGCTAATTGTTCAGATATATACAAACAAAACTTTGATACAAATGTTTTTTCAAAAAAGAAAGGTGTTAACTTATTCTTTTGCTTTACTATATATTCTGAACTATCTGTTTTAAGTATTTTATTCATTTCCTCTAATGTTTGTAAATCACTAAAAGGAAGATTAAAATATACAAACGGATGAATAAGCCCTTTACTAAAAATATCATCATAAATCTCTATATTATTTTTCCAATAATTATAAGGTTCAAAATGCATTAACCCATCTATTGCATCCACAATAATATTAAAATCCTTGTCTGTTACTATCTTTGCTGACTCTTCTAAAAATGTCTCTTTATCTTCAACTAAAAATGGTACAGATACAAAATAATCATAAATAAAGTTATTGTCAATCAATTCCAATAATGATATAAGAGACTCTTCAATAGGTAATGTTTCATGGAGTATATCTACTAAGTGTTGTGACCGAACAGGATGAAGCCCTTCGATATATTTTTTATCAAACTGAAGATAATACTCCTTTTCAAGTTTCTTATAAAGCTCACCTCTATCAGACTGAAAACCAATACTCTTTTGTATATATTTTGTTAGCTTTTTTGTCTGGATTTTGATATTTAAAATATCTGCAAGAGAGATGATTCTTAAAATCTCAATTTTGGCAGAAGCATCATTTTCCTCTTTACTAAGTTGCTTGATTTGCTGTGTTAATCGCTCATGTATCATCTTTCCATGTGTTAGTAAATATACATACTCTATCAATAAGCCTTTAGACTCAATATTCTCCCATATAGGTTCCCATGTTTTTATATTCTCATGAAGTCTGTTTTTTGCTTTTAGTTGTAAAAAGATATTTTTTGCTTCATTTTGCAAAAGAGTTATATTCAGTAAGTCCAATTTGGCTTTTGATGTATCAATACCATATCTATACCAATCCTCTTCTCTTGTTGTAACTATAATTTTAACAGGAAGACCAAATAACCTTTCAATCAATTTTCCCCATTTATCAACTTTCTTATCAAGTCCATCAATAACAATAAGTGGCAATTGACCTATTTTAATCCGTGTTTCAATAAAATCAAAAATATCTTCAATTTTTTCATAATTTTCAGCATAATTTAACTGATATACATCAAACCCAAGCTTTTGAAAATCATAAGCCACTTTCCAAGCAAGTGTAGATTTTCCCTGCCCACTTGAAGACTTAATCACAGTTACATCAAACTTTTCTAAACTTTCTTGAATATTCTCTTGCCAATGCTCTCTCTCAACAGGTAATCCAAGTGCTATATGAATAGGTTTAGCTGATTTACCATCAAAATAGCCTAAATCTGTTGTATCATCATTTATTTCAAACGATACCTTAGAAATTAGATTTTTCTTTATGGCTTCATTTGTTGATGTTTTGGAAGAAGCATCTTTTACAAGTTGAATAACTTGTAATAAATCATTATAATTAACAGTTTTTTTTTGTTCTGACCAAATAGAAATATGTTGTAAAAGTGCAAATAAAAACTGCTCTTCAGTGCCACTATTTAAATCAAACTTTTTTAAAAGTAACTGTTTACATCTAACAAAAATTCCTTCTTTTTCTACTCGCTCAAAAGTAATTTTTTGAAGAAATTCTTGGATGTTTATATCCTCAGTATCTTTCAATTGTTCAATTTTATTATTCCAATACTCTAAAGTTTTTTTATCTAATCGTTTTGTTTCTAAAGCTTTTAAATTTCCTTTAACAATAGTTGTATTATGAACAAATCTAAAATTAAAAGATGGATTTACTCGATAAACTTCTAAATAATTTTTTAAAACATCCATATTCCAAAATTTACTTGCATCAATAGAATTTTTAGAAGACTTTAACTGAATAAATTCATTCTTATGACAGATATCTATATCTTCGATGCCTTCCAATCGTATACTATTTTCAATAATCCCTTCTGATAGCTCATGTAAAATAATATAACAGGCATACAAAAATTGAAAATTAAAACCTTTAATGGCAATCGCACCGCCAGTTCTTTTTTCGAGAATTTGGTGTAAATTATTTTTGTTGTTTCTGCTTTTTTTACTCATTTGGTAGAATTTTCAATCATTGTAATTTCATCATCATTTAGTCCATATAATTCATAAACCATTTGATTTATCTCATTATCAACCTTATCAATCTCAGCCTTTATCTCTAAAATTTCTTTTTGATAATTCTCAAAATACTCTTCCCATTTATCTTGTTCTACTAAGCTCAAAGTAATTTTTTTCTTTTTTAACTCTTTGAGAAAAATTTTAAAGTCAAGCTCATAAAATGCTTCTAGTTTTTTGGATAGTTTGTCTATCTCAAAATTACTTTCTAGTCGTTTGAGAAATTTACCTATTTGCACTTGTAATCTTTTATGTAAATCTAACATCAAATCTGCTTTTTCTATAAAAGGTTGTTGATTATCAATCATCGGAATTTTTAATGGTTCAATAGCTTGAACACTAACTAATAAATCTCCTGTACCAGTTTTAGGGGAATCTTTCATCAAATAATGCCCCATTCTACTATTTAGTACACAAAGTAAATACTTATTATATTTACTTGATAAAATACATGTACTATCAAGACAATGATATTTAGCCAATGAAAATCTTAAAATTGAGCCTATTCTCTTCCAAATTAATAATTCATTTTCAAAATCTTGATAATATGCAATTGTATCTTGTGTTTCAAACCATTTATTATTTGTCTTTTTTCTTGATTTTCTAGTAACTCCATCTTTATCTACAAACTTTTCTCCAGTTTGATATAACCTTCTTCCAAAAGTTTCTAAATAGGATTTGATAGCTGAATAATTATCAATATCCAAGTTCAAAGCTGGAAATGTAGAAATTAACCATAAATTAGAAAACTCTGGATAATACCTCTGTATATCTCGCCCTCTTAAAATATGGTTCAAGATTTTAGCACTTTTTGAATCTTCCCTTATTAATCTCTCTTTAGTCTCTTTATCTATAATAAAAGCTTCATTAAAACCTGTTTTAATACCAAAATTAATTGAAACATCCCATTCTTTTAGTGGTGCTCCAACTTTATCAATTTTTTTCATAATCTGTTGTTCAATTGAATTTAATAGTAACCAAATGTCCTCTGAACATTTTTCAATATTTATAGTATTTTTCATATAGCTTTCAAAACCTAAAAACTCTTTTTCTTTTGATAAATCAAGTGCTATAAGATTACATATCTTAATGTCTGTTTTTTGAGTAATTAAAATATTTGAATCGACTGTTGCAGATTTAAATATACCACTACCCAAGTCTATTAGTATCTTTGGACTAGTCTCTTTAGATAAATAAGCTCTTAAACTTTTTCCATATTTTGCTCTCATCCACTTATTTGATGTTATAAATCCTAAGAGTCCATCTTTTCGTAAAAGTCTATTTCCCAACTCATAAAATAAAGAATATAAATCACCCGTTCTTTCAAATGTTTGATAGTTTTGAGTTTTTAATATATTTGCCATTTCAACCATACTTTGTAACTGTACATACGGCGGATTCCCAATAACAACATCAAACCCACCTTGCTCAAAAACCTCTTTAAACTCCTCTTCCCAAACAAAAGCATCATCAGCCACACTTTTATCATCTATCAAAGAGTTTCCAACTTTAACTTTTCCGCTTAGGATATTTAGCTTTCTCCCATGCTCCACAGTTCTTAGCCATAAACTAAGCTTGGCTATCTCTACCGCTTCAGCATTGATATCTACACCATAAAGGTTATTTTCAAGGATGCCTTTTTTGACATCATAAAGCCCTAGTACATTTCCTCCCATGAGAGTTTTTATGCCCTCATCTATGAAGTCATGCTCAGCTAACAAAAAGTTTAATGCCTGATTCAAAAACGCACCACTTCCACAAGCTGGATCGAGGATTTTGAGATTTAGTAAAAACTCTCTGTAAGATTCAAGCTTGGATAAAAGTTCTTTTTCACTCTGGTTAAGTCTTTTAGTTTTTGGGATGCTTATCTCTATATTGTCAATTTTTAGCTCTAATTTTTTTTCATGACATAGTTTACCTAGTGTATTGTCAACTATGTACTTTGTGATATACTCTGGGGTATAAAATACTCCATCTTTTTTTCGTTTACTTTTTGTTTTGTCAAAGCTTTGGTTTTCTATGTTGGCTTTCATCTCTTCGATATCTGAGAGTGAGTTTTCAAAGATATGTCCAAGTATATTGACATCTATATCGGTGTTAAAGTCATATCCGCTTATCTCTAATGGACGAGCATTGATGATTTCATCGTCTATTATCAATTCTTCTAGTATCTCATCTTTGGCAAATAGTCCGCCATTGTATTCAGGGATATTTAGTTTGGTATTTCCCTCGTTGATAGCTTTAAAGTATATCTTGTAAAAATGATAAAGCGACCTATCTTCGATATCATCTTTGTATCTATCGATAATCGCCTTGATAGTATTTAGTGGCAATATCCCACGATCTTCAGCGAAAAATACAAATACCAAACGATCTAAAAGAGTTTGTGTTTTTAGTAGTAGAGTTAGTTTGTCTATATGAGGGTTGTTTTTTACTATATTTTCAAAAAGTTTAGCTCTTAAACTGGAGTATTTTTTATAAAGTTCATTTGATATATTTTGCTCTTGAAGTTTTGATTGTTCTTTTAGTTTTAGTGGAACT
>JAMONX010000116.1 GCA_027066435.1 Campylobacterales bacterium | reverse complement strand
TGTGCAGTTTGTTTGTTTTCTTCTGCTGCCATTGTTTCTCCTTTATATATATATTTTTTAAATTTTTACTCTCTATTCTGGAATCATTTTCCAGCCTGGTTTCATTTGAGCCTTCCATAAAAAGCCGTAATGAAGCAGATGTTTTATCCAGTGTCCTGCTAGTCCAATCTCTCCAAATGTATAGTCTAAATCTCTACCAATTCCTGGATATTTCTCAAAATCAGGAACAACAGGATAGACTGTAAGTGCAGCAGCAGTTCCGCTAAAGAAGTTTTTACCAGTAGATGCAACACAAGCTGCTCCCATTTCAGTCATACTTGCAGTATGTGTAGGCTCGGTTGCACCTTCAATCATATCTCTTATGCTTTTTGCAACAGCTTTTCCTATCATAGCAGAAGGCATACCAGTTCTAGGTGGAGTTGGATTTATCGGTGTGCCATTTGGTGAACTCATCGGTTTTGATATAAGATGAGGAGGTGCAAATGCTATACCAATTGCGAAGATATTTTTATATGTTGGATTTTGATAATTTCTAGGCCAATCAGCTGCTTTCCACTCTTCATAAGGTTTAGGTGTATAGTCAGCATCAACTTTTAAAAAGCCGTTTGCTGCAAATATATCACCCGTCATATCATCGCCATTTTTGTTATAAGCTTTGATTCCAACACCAGCAAATGGAGGGATGAGCATAGCAAAATCAAACTCTTCAACACCCATTGAACCATCTAATAGTTCGTAGTGAGCTTTTCCTTTTTCTACCTTGTTTACATGAGCTCCTATAATCCAACCTACATCTCTTTCAGCATAGATAGACTCAGCAAAAAGTTTACTTGAAGCCGCATAACCACCTCTTTTGATATGAAGACCACCAATTCCGAAATCTCCTAAAAATGATTCATTTGATATCCAAGTGATTTCAGCCATATCTCTAACACCAGCATTTCTAAGAACAAACTCAACATTAAAAATATACTCAAATGCAGCACCTTGGCAAGTACACATACCGTGTCCAGTACCTATCAAAAACTTCTGTTTTTCACCATTTTTCATCTTCTCTATACAAGCTTGAAGTTCTTGGCTTGCGTGTGTAGCATGATCTGCTGTACAGACTGATACTGTATTTCCACTCTCAGGTCCTAAGCCTTCAGTTGCAGCAAAATTTAGTTTTGGTCCAGTTGCATTGATGAGATAGTCATATGTAAGAGTCTCTTTTTCACCACTTTTTGAAGGGTCTGTGTACTCTATCGTTATATAAGGGCTTTCTTCGTCAGATCCTCCCTCTGGATGGATAGAGAGAGCTTTTGCCTGTTTAAATGTCGCGCCAGCTTTTTCATATACTGGTGCTAAATCAAAAGTTACATCCTCTTTCGACATTTCACCTACACCCACCCAGATATTTGATGGGATCCAGTTCCATTTGCTGTTGGGTGTTACTACTACAACTTCATGTTCTTCGCCCACCCAATCTTGCAAAAATGATGCAGCTGTATGTCCTGAAACACCAGCGCCCATTATCACTACTCTTGCCATATATGCTCCTTAATTTAATTTGAAAGAGGCATACTACTATAATAATGATTAAAATAATATAAGTAAAAATAATTTTCTGTTATTAGAAAAAGTTATATTACTACTGGTAATTATTTTTAAATTCTACATATCTCTTAGCAGAATTATATAATTCTGCTATCTCTTCTTGGGTTAAAGTACGAATAACTTTTGCTGGACTTCCCATAATAAGGCTTTTTGGGGGAAATTTTTTATTTTTAGTTACAAGACTTCCAGCTCCTACAATTGACTCTTTACCAATAACTGCACCATCTAAAATTGTTGCACTCATCCCGATAAGACATGCATCTTCAATTGTGCAACCGTGAAGCATTACTCTATGACCGATTGTCACATCATTTCCTATGATAGTTGGACTTCCATCACTCTTATCCGCTTTTTTGTAATGGGTTACATGAACCATACTAAGGTCTTGAACACTTACTCTATCACCTATGATTATTTTGTGGACATCAGCCCTGATTACAGTTCCAAACCAGATTGAACAATCCTCTCCTATTTTTGCATCCCCGATAATATCAGCACTAGGTGCAACCCAAGTTTTATCTCCGATTGTTGGTTTTAATTCGTTATAATTTAGTATCATTTAAAAATCTTTTTTATTTTTGCTACAGTATTTGAAGCTGTTGTTTTTGTATTTGCTTTAAATATTTTGTTTATATATAGTTCTAGATATTTTTGTGAATCTATACTCTTTGCATCTTCTTTTTTTACAACTATTTCATACTTTCCATCACTTTGTAGTTCCCAAGATAGAGAGTTGTCATTTCTTTGTAGATTTAAAAGATCTTTTATTTTGCAAGATAGAGAGTCATCATATATAGGAACCATAAGTTCAAATCTCTTTTCTAGGTTTCTTGGCATCCAGTCAGCACTAGATATATAAGTTTGTGGAGTTGTATTTTTAAAGTAAAAAATTCTGGAGTGTTCCAAATATTTTCCTATTATAGATATGACTCTGATGTTTTCACTTACATCTTTGACTCCTGGTTTTAAACAACATATCCCTCTGACTATTAAGTCTATTTTAACACCTTCTATTGATGCTTTGTAGAGTGCTTTGATGATATCTTTATCTACAAGAGAGTTCATCTTGGCTATGATTCTGCCATCATTTTTCTTTTCTCTCTCTCTTTTTATCATCTCTAAAAGAGCCTCTTTCATCTGCATTGGAGCTATTTTTAGGTTTTTTAGTTTTTTGTTTTTTGAAAAACCTGTGAGTATATGAAAAAAGGTTATTGAATCTGTACGAAACTCTGTTCGTGAGGTAAAATAACTAATATCTGTATAGATTTTTGCTGTTGTTTCATTGTAGTTTCCAGTTGAAAAGTGTAGATATATTTTTAGTTTATCATTGCTTTTTCGTATGATTTGTGTAATCTTAGCATGAACTTTAAATCCTGGAATTCCATAAAGAACATGAGCCCCTGCATCTTCTAATGCTTTTGCCCAGATAAGATTATTTTCCTCATCAAAACGAGCTTTTAGCTCTACCATAACTGTTACTTGTTTTCCGTTATTAGACGCATTTATCAGAGCTTGGACAATTGGTGAATTTTTTCCTACTCGATAGAGTGTCATTCTGATAGATAAAACTTTTGGGTCTTTTGCTGCATCTTGTATAAATTTTACAACGGGATCAAAACTTTCATATGGTTGCATAGTCATAACATCTTCACGGTCAAGAATTTTAAAAATTGACTCATTGTGATTAAACGGTGGTAGAGATTTTGGTTGGTGCAGTGGCAAGTTTAGATGCGAAAACTTTTTATCTGTGATTATATCCCATAAAGCACTAAGGTTTAATGGAATATTGTAGCTGTATATATCTCTTTCATTGACTGAGAGATGAAAATTTAAAAAATCTAAAAGTTCTTCATCACAATTATCTTCAATCTCAAGTCTAACAAATGCACCTTTTTTTCTCCTTTTTAAACCTTGTTCAAGAATTTCCATAAAATCATCAGCTTCCTCCTCTTCTATAACTATATCAGCATTTCTTGTAACTCGAAATGTTGTAGCAGCCAAGATGTCATATCCTGGAAATATATCATCAGCATGAGAACGTACTAAAGATTCTATCGTGATATAAACTCCATCACGAATATGTACAAAGCGAGGAAGTAGTCTTGGTATTCTAATCATCGCCAATTTTATATCACTCTCATCGTTACTATCTTGAAGTTTTACAGCAAGAGAAAGACTTAGGTTGTTTAGTGGAGGAAAAGGGTGGGTTGCATCTACCGCTATTGGTATGATGACTGGAAAGATATTCTCATAAAAAAAGTCATCAGCACTCTTTTTTAACTCATCTGTTAATTCATTATACTCTTGTATATAGAGATTATGATTTTTAAGCTCTGATATAATCTTTTTATAACTCTTTTCAACGATATTTTTTTCATCTGTTATATATGAACGGATTGCATCTAACTGCTCTATAGGTGTTAAGTTATCATTTCCTGTTTGATAGACTCTTGCAGAGTAGAGCTCTTTTAGCCCTGCTACTCTTATCATGTAAAATTCATCAAGATTTGTAGAGTAGATAGATACAAACTTTAGTTGCTCTAAAAGTGGATTAGACTCTTTTTGACTCTGATAAAGAACTCGTGAATTAAACTGCAACCAAGATAATTCTCTGTTAGTATAAAGTTCTGGTGAATTTAAATCAGACATGTTTTCCTCGTTAATACAATTAAATTTTATATATTATACCAAAAAGTTTATAATTTTTTAATATTGAAGGCATATAAACACTAAAAAAATTTATAAAATTTCCGATATGGACTTTAAGAAAGTCTAATTAAGTTTACACTTCAAATATAATACAATGAGGAAATGAAAGTGAAATTAATTTTATCACCTGTTATAAAGTTCTTAGGAGGTATCTCCTATAAGGCTAAGTTTATGTTAATTGCTACAATTATTATTAGTTATACATCTTTTTTAGTATATAAAAATTATCAGAAAATTGACTCTGATATAGAGTTTGCTTATAAAGAATATACTGGAGCAAAGATGACAGAGTCTATAAAGGATTTATTGCTTGAAACTCAAAAACTTAGAGGAACTACTGCAGTTTACCAAAGTGGTAAAGCTGAGTTAAAATCTAAAGTTTTAGGTTTACAAAAAAAGGTGAAAAATTTAATGGTTAAAATGGATAAAGCTCTTATATCTGATGAAGTGAAAAATTTAGATAATGCTAAAAATGACATTATATCTAGATTGACAACTCATGTAGATAACTCTTTATCTTTGCCACAACAAGAGAGTTTCTCTACATATAGTCACATTATCGATGATATTTTAAGACTTATGGTAAGAATAGGAGATCAATCAAATCTTATACTTGATCCTGAGCTAGATAGTTTTTATGCAATGGATAGCATTATAAATAAAATTCCATCACTCTTTGAAGAGTTAGGACATTCTAGGGGATTAAGTGCTGCTATATTGGCTAAAGGTTCTATAAGTAGAGATGAAGAGGTTAAATTGACTATGTTGATTTCTAGGGCAGAAGGACATATGAAAGATATACAACAAGCAGTAAATACTATGATTGAAGTAAATCCTTCATTAGAGTTAGCAATAGAGAGTAAAACAAATACTTTTATTGGTAGTTCAGAATTATTTTTCAAACATGTTCAAAATAGAGTAATTGATACACAAACTATGAAATCAGAGGCTATATTTCAACAGGGAACAGATGTGATTAGTAGTGCCAATGTACTATTTATGACATTAGATGATGTTTTACAAAATCTATTAATAAAGAGAATAGATAACCTAAAACATACTCAGATGATGGAGATTGTCATATCAAGTCTATTTATTTTGTTTGTTGGATTACTATTTATAGCTTTTTATCACTCTGTTAGCGGTGCAGTTTCATCAGTTGTGACACAGATAAAAGAGATAGAAAAAAATAGAGATTTAACAAAAAACCTGCAAATTCAAACAAAAGATGAACTTAGTGAAATTGCCGTAGCATATAATTCACTAAGGGTATCTATTCATGATACTATGAGAAATGCTTTAAATACGGTTGATAGTGGTACTAAAAATGCTAATTCTATGCAATCTGACTCAAAAGAGATAGATGAAAATAGTCAAAAAATGACAAATATAATCTCTACTATGGCACAAAATGGAAAAGATATCAAGAGTGAACTTGATAATACAAAAGAGTTAGCACAAGATTCAAAAAAGCAGATAAATATTGCTTATGAGAGACTACAAAAAGCGACACAGTCGATACAATTACTTGCAAATCAAGTAGAAGATAGTAGTCAAAAAGAGCTAGAGATGGCTGATAAAGTCAATCGTTTGAGTCAAGATGCAAATGAAGTTAAAAATGTACTTTCAGTCATAAATGATATAGCAGAACAGACAAACCTTCTTGCTCTAAATGCTGCTATAGAAGCAGCACGAGCTGGTGAGCATGGGCGGGGATTTGCTGTTGTTGCTGATGAAGTTAGGCAACTTGCCGAGAAGACACAAAAATCATTATCAGAGATAAATTCAACTATCAATGTAATTATGCAAAATACAACAGAAGCTAGCCAAGAGATGAATAAAAATGCACAAGATATATCTAATATGACTCAATCTTCAGATGAAGTACTAAAAGAGGTTGAAGGAGTAAATACTATGATGAATGAAGCAATAAAACTTATAGAGGACTCTTTTGTAAGTATAGAAGAGAATGCAAAAGGTGTGGAAAAAATTGCTGTTGATTTACAAAATACAGATAAATTATCTGCAGAGAATAGTCAAAAAATTATGACTATTTCAAAAAGTACATCAGAACTCGCCTCTAACATAAATGAGATAAAAGAGAAAGTAGGTGAGTTCCAAATATAGGGAGCTTACACTGTATCTATAATTTTTTAATTTTTTCTATCTCATCACGATATTTTGCTGCCATTTCAAACTCTAAATCTTTGGCGGCTTTTATCATCTTTGCTTTTAACTCTTTTACGATTTTCTGTTTCTCTGATTTTGGGATTTTTTGTTTTAACTTTTTATCAGCTATTTCACTATAATCTTCAAGTCGTAAATTTTCATCTAATTTTCTTGCTGTACTTGTTGGTGTGATATTGTGCTTTTCATTGTATGCTATCTGTCTAGCTCGTCTATACTCTTTTGTATCTATGGCAGCTTGCATTGAGCGAGTTATCTTTTTTGCGAACATTATTACCTTACCATTTACATTTCTTGCAGCTCTTCCCATAGTTTGTATGAGGGCAGTTTCGCTTCTTAAAAAACCCTCTTTATCAGCATCTAAGATAGCTACAAGTGAAACTTCAGGTAAGTCTAACCCTTCTCTCAATAAGTTGATACCAACAAGTACATCAAACTCTCCAGTTCTTAAACCTCTTATTATCTGATTTCTTTCTATTGTATCTATGTCTGAATGCATATATTTTACTTTCATACCAAGGGTTAGATAGTATTTGCTAAGCTCTTCTGCCATCTTTTTGGTTAAAACTGTTACTAAAACTCTCTCATTTTTTGCTACAATTTTTTTTATCTCATCGTGTAATTTTTCAACTTGAAATTCACTATCTATTATTTCGATATCAGGGTCTAAAAGACCAGTTGGGCGGATAATTTGCTCTGCTATATTTCCTTCAGATATATCTATCTCAAGATCTGCTGGAGTTGCTGAAACAAATAGATAAGCAGGAGCTTTGTTGATATACTCATCAAACTGTAAAGGACGATTATCTAAAGCACTTGGAATCCTAAACCCATACTCAACCAAAGTCTCTTTACGGCTTCTATCTCCTGCATACATCCCACGAAACTGTGGCAAAGAGACATGAGACTCATCTACAATCACAAGATAATCTTCTCCCATCTCTTCAAAATAGTCAAAAAGTGAAAATGGAGTCTCTCCTGGTTTTTTGCCTGTTAAGTGTCTAGCATAGTTTTCCACCCCTTTACAAGCTCCAGTTGCATTTAACATCTCTAAGTCAAACTCGACTCTTTGTTGCAGTCTTTGAGCCTCTACCAGTTTGCCATTGCTCCTAAAGTGTGCTAATTGCTCTGCCAGCCCCTCTTCAATCTCTTTTATAGCAATTTTCAGTCTATCCTGACCAACT
>JAMONX010000115.1 GCA_027066435.1 Campylobacterales bacterium | reverse complement strand
TAATCGTAATTCCCTCTTTTTCATTTAATTTTTGCATCATATCCATAAGCTCCGTTGCACTTGCACTATCTAGGTTTGCTGTTGGCTCATCTGCCAAAATAAGTTTTGGTTTGGATGCAACGGCACGAGCTACGGCGATTCGCTGTTGTTGTCCTCCGCTTAGGTGTGAAGGGAGTTTATGCAGTAGTTCAGAGATACCTAGTTTTTTAGCTATCTCTTCTACTCTTGCGTCACACTCTTTTTGTGATTTTCCTTGTAGTTTCATTATATACTCTATATTTTCTTTGCCATTTAAAACTGAGATAAGATTGTATGCTTGAAAAACAAAACCGATGTGATTTCGTCGTTCTTTTGAGAGTCTTTTTTCAGGCATATGTGTAAGTGTAATGCCATCAAGGATAATTTTTCCTTCTGTTGAGTCATCAAGTCCGCCGATGAGATTTAAAAGAGTGGTTTTACCACTCCCACTTGGACCTGCTAGTACGACAAATTCACCTTTGTCTATATTAAGATTGATATCCTGTAAAGCTTTGACTTCTATGTCTGTACCTAGATTAAAAGTTTTATCTATATTTTTGATTTGTAGAAAATTAGCCATTTATCACCTCTATAGGTTTTGATTTTTTAAGAACATAAAGTGGGAAAAGCGTACTTAGTATTGTAGCTATAAAAACTGCAAAAAAGCCAGTGATAAAATAACTAGGCTTTATCACTGCATAAGTAATTGCATCCATTCCAAACTCATCCAATGCATCACTAAATGAACTAAGATCTAGCCCATACACTTGAAAATAATAGAGCGTCACACCTCCAAGTATGCATCCGAATATAAAACCTAAAAAGCCTATAAACAGTGATTCTAAAAAGATTATCTTCGAAATAACTCCAAAAGGTGTACCAATCGCTTGTAAAATTGCAAACTCTCTCAACCTCTCCAATACAGAAACAAGCACAACACCAAAAATCCCGATACCCGCTACAAAAAATATAAGGATATAAGAGATAAAGCTATACTGTTTCATCATCACTAAACTCTGCATTAGGGCAGGGTAAAGCTCATCCCATCTAAAAATTTCCAGCTCTTTGTGTTTTTCTTGCATAACTTTTTGAAAAGCTACAATCTTGGTTTTATCTTTAAAAATCATAGAGATTTGCATAACTCCATCGATATTCAAAAATCTTTGAGCAATTTGCATAGGGATAAAAACAGCGATACCATCAAGATGCATGTTATTTGTTTTGATAATTCCAGTAACTTTAAGTGCTATGGAGTTGATTTCGTTGTCACTGTTTTGTGCAGAGAGGATAATTTTTTTACCAACAGAGAGTTTGAGTTTTTTTGCCAAAGTAGCACCGATGATAGCACCTTTATTATTTTTACCAAAACTATAAGTTCCCTTTTTGATGTATCCACTTAAATTGGCTTGTTTTTGTTCACTTTTAAGGTTAATTCCATAAATTTTTATCCCTTTTGAGTATTTAGCAGTCGCTATAAGTCCATCACTAAGGACTCTTTGCACATGGCTTTTAATCTCTCTATTTTGCTCTATCTCTTTTAAAATCTCTTTAGAGT
>JAMONX010000114.1 GCA_027066435.1 Campylobacterales bacterium | reverse complement strand
CCTCAGTAGCCATCATCTCATCATGACCCAAAGCAACAACACTATCACCAAACAATACTTGAGTATCCAAGGTAACAAAATCAGCCTTAGCATTTGGTGAAGCAAAAACTGCAGATGCAGTAAACAGCAAACCTATCATCATGATAAAAAACTTATTCATGAGAACTCCTTAAAGTAAAATATTTTGTAAGCTAGAAACTTACAAGGATCATATTATCTCTCTCTTAAAGTTTGATTAAATTATTGAAAAAATTATATTTTTTTATAAATATATTGAATTTTAAATTTTATATATAGATTTTTTTATAAATAATACATCTCATCACAATCAATTTTATGTAAGATGTGTATAAATATATCTTTTAATTTTTCTTTTTTTTGGTTATACTGAGGTAACTAACTAAAGGAGCTATAAATGTTATTGCAAATATCTGTAAAAAATGACAAAGCAGAACTATTTTTGCAACTTATAGAAGAGTTGAAAAGTAGTATGATAGATGGATTTGATATAATTTCTAGTGATGGAGCTATTATTTCAGATGATTTATTTGATGAAAAAGAGCTTTTAGAACGCTCAAATGAATTAAAACAAGATAGAGTCAAGTCTCTTTCAAGAAAAGAGGTTTTTGATGGCATTTGCTGATGCCTTTCACCCTAAGTTTAAATCCGATTTAAAAAAGATAGATAAATCTGCTAGCAAAGATATAAAAGAAAAACATCTTGATATTATTTTGAATAACCCTATGGGAAATGAACTATTACCACAAAAATTCCAAAAATTGTAGTTTTAATTTAAAAATATTTGTGTAAAAAGCTAAACTTATAGAGTGTATAAAGTATGAGATTAGAGAACACGATATATTAGCCCATTGGGATAAAGATGTGAAGAGGTTAAACTTTATATCTAAAAAGAAATTCTGAAAATGTGACTAAAGGCACACTTTCAAATTTTCATTGATTTAAAGTTCACTAACACCATCGATAAACTGTCGAATGATAGGATTTTTTGAGGTTTTAAAAAACTCACTCTCTTCATTTGCTAGTACTTTTCCATCATAAAGCATTATCATCTGGTCTGCAATTTTGAAACTCTCGTTTATATCGTGAGAGATTACTATCGAAGTTGTTCCTAACTCTTTTTGTAACTTTACAATCAAACGACTGATTAAGTCACTTGCAATTGGGTCAAGACCAGATGTTGGTTCATCATATAAAATTATATCAGGTCTTAATATGATAGTTCTTGCAATTGCCGCTCTTTTTTGCATCCCTCCGCTTAACTCATGTGGGAAGAGATGCATAACTTCATCAGGGATTAAACCTACAAGCTCTAGTGATTTTATAACCTCTTTTTTTATCTCATCTTCGTTTAATTGGCTGTGTTGAAGAAGGGGAAAAGAGATATTTCCATATATAGTCATACTATCAAACAAAGCTCCAAATTGAAAAGCAAAACCTATCTTTTTGCGAATCTCTAAAAGCTCTTTTTCATTTAAATCAGGTATGTTTAACCCCTCAACCAGCACTTCACCACTTGTTGGTTTTAAAAGTCCAACGATTAGTTTTATGACCGTTGATTTTCCTGTAC
>JAMONX010000113.1 GCA_027066435.1 Campylobacterales bacterium | reverse complement strand
AGGACTTAGAAGAACTTAATGCTTATGAAGAAATTAAGTCTTGGTTTGAAAAAATCAAGGAATTGAGTAAATAAGACAACAAAACCTAGCACCGAACAGGTAAACCTGTCGGTGAAGTCCACCGTTATATGTACAAAAAGTTCCATTTCTTTCAAAGAAAAAAGAGCAAGAGCAGACCTTGACACGTTCAACTGTTCTTAAAGTTTCACAAAACTATGAAAGCCCCTACCTTTTTTAAAAAAGGTAGGCAAAAACTCCAAAAGGAAAAACATGAAAACCAATTATTATCCTGAAGAGATAATGAGAGAATTAAAAAAAATTGATACAATCAAGGCTATATTCAATGATAATGATTTAAATAGTTGGAGTAAACTTAAACATAATGAAGACTTTGATAGAATTTACCAATTAGAACCTGATGTCAAATTTAAGATTGAAAAAATCTACTCTGAAGGTCGAAGTATTGCACATGATATGATGATAGATTTAGATTATAATTACATAGAGAAATATCCAACTACAGTAAAATTTATTGATAATTTTAGAAATAATTATATAAAAATATTAAAGGAATTAAAGCAACTATCATCAGATATAAAAAGCTTAGTGAAAGAACAAAATATAAATATATGGGCAATAAATTCTATGATAAGACTATATGATGAACAAATAGGATTAATAGAGAATATAGAATTAATTTTTAAAGAAATAGAAAATACTAATACATTTAAAAAAAACTCATCATCAATATTTAATAAAATCAAACAAAATAAACTAGTATCCAGTGTTGTAATTATTGCTGCAATTTTCTCTGGAGGAATTGGGTACATCGATGATATACTATCCAAAATCCAAAATATAGATAAGATAATCAATGGACAAAGAGAATCTCTGCCAAAAAAAATTGAAAAACAAAATCTAGAAGAAGATAATAGAGTTCATAATGGAGAAAATTATTCTAAAGAGAAAGAACTAGTAGCTCAACTCATTAGTAGGAGAAAAAGTGATAGATCTTCTGCAATGAGTGAATTGAAAAACAATTATAAAGCCAATCAAACAATTATACGTCTTATACTAAGTCAGTTATCAAGATCAGAAGAATGTTCAGCTAACGGAAGATTTAATTTAATTCTTTTTTTACGTCACACAAAGAGAGAAGTCTGGGATAACGGAATGATTGAGTTAGGGAGGTCATTAGTTAATCAAATTAAAAGAATAGATAACACCTCTGATGAACGTGTAGGTAACAAAACAAAAGCACAACTTCAACTTTTAGAAAAGTTCTTAAAGTGAAAAAAGGGGTTTTGAAAATTAGCTTTTTCAAAACTCAAACAAGTTCGGATATAACAACACCTTGGAGAAAAATCTGTAGCCCCAGCCGTCAATTTTGACAGAGCAAAAAGATGTGTTATCATAATAGATATAAAAGAGATTGTGGACAGCTACAGATTTTTCAAATCCGCCGTTACATCAAGTAGTCCCATCCTATCTTGCAAAAAAATATAAGAGAGTTATCATGATGAGTAAATATCATTAAATTTCATAATTTCTATATGATATCCCTACATCTTTTAAAAAAAAGATGCCCA
>JAMONX010000112.1 GCA_027066435.1 Campylobacterales bacterium | reverse complement strand
ATATACAGCCAGTATATAAATATCCAACTTTGGAGTCTCATCAGATTGGAGCAGAGCAGATTGAAAATAGTGATTTGTCTCGTAGTATAAATGATAGTGCAAAAATTTTAGATGCATTGAAATTAAAGCCATTATTGCAGATTTCAAATATAAATATTCCACATATTGTCGCAAAAGAGTTAGATTTACCAATTGAAATATTTAAAAATGCAAATTTAGAGGAGATTTTAAATTTAGAGATACCATGGCTTGAAGAGTTAGCTTGTCTTCAAGAGATACATCAGATTAACTCTGTTATAAAAAAAGTACCACAAAAGTTAAAAATTGAGCTTGAAAAGATTAAAAAAATATGTGAGAATATAGAGTATAGTAATATAGTAATTGCACCACTTTATTATGCGAAGATGCAGTATTATGATAATCTATTTTTTAGATATATTATAGATAATAATACGCTTGGAATGGGTGGTGGATATAACCATAAAGATTTAAATGCAACAGGGTTTGCACTTTATACAGATAAATTAATAGAGGAAATAGATAAATAAGATGCAAGCAAATTTGATTGTTGGATTACAATGGGGAGACGAAGGAAAAGGTAAGATAGTAGATCATATGGCACAAAATGCTGATATGGTATGCCGTTTTGCAGGAGGACACAATGCTGGTCATACAATTGTAGTAGATGGTACTAAATATGCACTTCATTTGCTACCTTCTGGAGTGTTAAATGAGGAAGCAATTAATATCATAGGTAATGGTGTTGTTGTAAGCCCTGAAAACCTCATAGAGAAAGAGATGAAGCAGTTTTGTTATTTGGAGGATAGACTTTTTTTAAGTGATAAGGCACATTTGCTTTTACCCTATCATGCTCTTATAGATCAAGCTAAAGAGAAGCTCAGAAAAAAAGCAATAGGAACAACAGGAAAAGGTATAGGGCCAGCATATGCTGATAAGATTTTAAGAACAGGTCATCGTGTTGGAGAGTTACAAGATACAGAAAAATTAGCTGATAAAATTATCAACTATTTTGAGACAAATAAAACTCTTTTTAATGCTTTAGATATAGAAATACCTGCAAAAAAAAGCTTATTAAAAGATTTAAATCACTATAAAGAGCAACTTGAACCTTATATAGCTGATACAACACAGATGGTTTGGAAAGCCTTAGAGGAAGGAAAGAGAGTTCTTCTTGAAGGAGCTCAAGGTACTATGCTTGATATTGACCACGGAACTTACCCATATGTAACTAGTTCAAATACAGTTAGTGCAGGGGCTTGTACTGGGTTAGGATTAAATCCTAAAGATATAGGAAAAGTAACAGGTATTGCTAAAGCTTATTGTACGAGAGTGGGAAATGGACCATTTCCTAGTGAAGATTTTGAAGATGCTGGCGATAGGATGGCAGAGGTTGGACATGAATATGGAACAACAACTGGTAGAAAGAGAAGATGTGGGTGGTTTGATGCAGTAGCTGCAAAATATGCATCTAGACTCAATGGGTGTGATCAAATTGCTTTGATGAAATTGGATGTTCTTGATGGCTTTAAAGAGATAAAAGTTTGTGTTGCTTATGAAGTTGATGGAGAAGAGATAGATTATGTTCCTTATGATTTAGACAATG
>JAMONX010000111.1 GCA_027066435.1 Campylobacterales bacterium | reverse complement strand
AAGTTTATAAATAAACTGCCACTAAAAAGTTAGACACCAAATCCACAAAATTTATTTCCAAAAAGCTAAAATAAGAGAAGCGATAAGGAGATAAAAATGGCAAGAAAGAAAGGTCAGATATACACAGCTGAGCAGAAGGCAAAAATAGTATTAGAACTACTGAAAGAAGAGCGAACTATTAACCAAATAGCTAGTGAACATAAAGTTACAGTAAAAAGCATGCAAAATTGGAAGAAACAGTTTTTAGAAAATGCATCACTTGCATTTGATACAGATAGAGCTACAGAGATTTATAAAAAACAGTTAGAGGCTAAAAACAAAGAGATAGATGAGTTAGCTAAAGCTTTAGGAAAAACAACTGTTAAAATGGAGTGGGCAGTGGGAAAGTTAAAGAGCTTGGACTTGATAAATAAAAAAGCTCTTATTAAATCCAAGCATAAAAAACTCAATATAACAGAGCAATGTAAATTACTTAGTTTTAGTAGAAGTAGTTACTACTATAAACCCAAGCAAATAAATCAAAAAAACATCAAGATACTTCATTCCATGGATGAGATATATACAGACAACCCAGAGTATGGATATAGATTTATCCATCAACAACTTATGGAAGATGGACATCAAGTAGGTGTAAATCGAGTTTTAAAATATATGGGGAAACTTGGTATCCAAGCCATACATCCACAAAAAAAGAGACTTACCAGCATTAAAGATAAAGAACATAAGATTTATCCATACCTACTCAAACCTTATTGGAATACAAATAAGGAAAGTAAAACTGTTAAAGTAGATACTCCTAATGAAGTATGGAGTGGAGATATTACATATATTAGAGTCAATGGAGGATTTATGTATCTTGCTGCTGTCATCGATTGGCACAGCAGAGCTATCTTATCTTATAAAATATCTAACTCTATGGATGCAACACTTGCAACAGAAGTGTTGCAAGAAGCCCTTAATAAATATCCTAAACCTAAAATATTCAACTCAGATCAAGGGAGCCAATATACAAGCAAAGACCATACTGATATCCTAAAAGAGTATAAAATAGAGATATCCATGAACGGTAAAGGAAGATCTATCGACAACATTATGATAGAAAGATTTTTTAGGACACTGAAACATGACAATATTTATATCAACGATTACAGAAATATAAAGGAGTTAAAAGATGGAATAAAAAGCTACATATATAAATACAATTTTAGGAGATTTCACTCATCACTTAACTATCAAAAACCGATGAATGTTTATCTTGAATTTGTTAAAATGGTGGCTTAGAATATGAAGTGCTTTAGAAAAATAAATTTATGGAAAAATGTGTCTTAATATTTAGTGGCAGTTTATTATTTGGTGTTACATCTGAAAGACAATTTTGTTTTAGTGGGCATATTTTACAGTTGCTACTTGATATCCTATAGACATCTAACATTCTTCCATTTCGTTCATACTGTTTTTCTATTTTGTGTAACTCTTTATTGTTATTGTATAATTTGATACAATATAGCAAAATATGTAAAGAGGAGTAGATGTTGCTTGTAACTCAATTGAAAGATTTTTTTAAAAACCAAGAGTATAGTTTTGTTCTTCTTTTTGGTTCATATAGTGATAAAAGTGAGAGTTTATCAAGTGATGTTGATATTGGGCTATTTTTTGAAAAAGATGTTGATTATAAAGATTTGGGTTTTCAAACTGCTATGCTAGAAGCCAAAATAGGTAAGAAGATTGACATGATTGTTTTAAATGATATTTATAAAAAAGACCCACTTTTTGCTTTTGAGATTTTAGATAATCATGTACCCATCTTGATAAACAATAATGAGAGCTATATCTCTTTTAAAACCTCTTGTCAACTCTACTATTTAGATCATAAACCTTTGATAGAGATGAGTGAAAAAGCTTTATCAGATAGAATAAAAAATAGTAAAATTGGAGAGAGAAACTTTGTTACAGAGACTTGAAAATTTAGAAGAAAATATTGTAAATTTAAATATTTTAAATCAAAAGTTTACAGTTATAAAGAGTGTCTTTAAGCTTTAGAAAGCTCTTCTTGCTAATATCATCATTTCGTGAAATATTATACGAATAGGATTTGGAGGGCTTGTTAATCTATTGAATTTTTTTCTTATTTAATAAAGCTTTATATATTTTTATTATAATATGAAATATATAAGAAGGGGTGTTTCATTGAGGGTAGATAAGTATATAAATTCTGTAAATATTACAAAAAGGCGGGCTGTTGCTGAAGATATGTGTAAAAGTAAAGTTGTTTCGATAAACGGTGTTGTAGCCAAACCTGCCAAAGATGTAAAGGTTGGAGATAGTATCACTATCGCATATTTGGAGAAGACTATTGTCTATGAAGTGTTGCAAATTCCAACTACAAAGACGATACCAAAAAGCAAACAAAGCGAATATGTGAAGGAAATTTCATGAATTTTCAAGATGCATCTGTAGAGTTTGAAAAGCTATTTGAAAATAAGATGGGTGATAAAGAGGCAAAAGAGCTTCTTATAGAGCTTTACAAAAGAGGAGAGAGTAGCCCAGAGATAGCAGCAGCAGCTGATGTTATGAGAAAACATTCTCTTAAACTTGATATTGATGAAGAGCTTAGAGAAAAACTTATCGATGTGGTAGGAACAGGTGGAGATAAGAGTGGTAGTTTTAATGTCTCTAGTACAGTTTCACTTCTTCTTGCATCTCTTGGGTGTTATGTGGCAAAGCATGGAAATAGAGCGATTACGAGTAATTCTGGCTCTGCTGATATGTTAGAAACTCTTGGTATAAATTTAAATTTAACTCCTCAAAATCAGGTCAAGATGCTAGAAGAGTGTGGATTTGCTTTTATGTTTGCTATAAATCATCATCCTGCTATGAAGTATATAATGCCTATTAGAAAATCTCTTCCTCATAGAACTATTTTTAATATTTTGGGTCCTCTTACAAATCCAGCTGGGGCTAAAAAATATCTTTTGGGTGTTTTTGATAAAGATTATATAGAAAAAATTTCAGAAGCTTTGGTACTTTTAAAGATTAAAAAGGCATTTGTTGTTAGCTCAAACGATGGTATGGATGAGATAAGTGTTAGCGATGTAACTCACTATGCTAAAGTTGAGGGAGAAGATATATCTTATGATGTTTTAGATCCAACAAGTTATGGCATAAAACTTAGTCCATTTGAGGCTATAAAAGGTGGGAATGCAAAAGCAAATGCTTCAATTACGATGGATATCATAAACAATGTCGAAAAAGGTGCTAAGAGAGATATAGTTTTAATAAACTCAGCTTTTGCTCTTGTTGCCGATGGAAGAGCTAGAGACATTAAAGATGGCTTAGAGATGGCAAAAGAGGCGATAGAGTCCAAATTGTGTGCGGTGCATCTAAAGAAAATAATCAATATATCAAATAAGATATAAAAATGATTAAATCTTTTGAAGAAATAGACGATATATCTTTGGAGATTAAAAAGATATTTCCAACAGGGGGCATTGTGCTTTTGGTTGGGGATTTAGCTAGTGGTAAAACATCGCTTGTAAAAAATTTTACAAAAGTTTTGAGTGTCAAAGATAAAGCGACTTCACCTACTTTTTCGATTTTAAATATTTATGATGATTTTATCTATCATTATGATATCTACAATGAAGGAAGTGACAAATTTTTAGCCAGTGGTCTTTTGGAAAATTTGGAACTTTCAGGATACCATTTTATCGAGTGGGCAGATGAAAATTTAGAAAAATATTTAAAAAGTGCAGGATTTAAATATATAAAAATCTCAATTAGACCAAGTGGTGAAAAAAGAGAGTACAGGATTGATGGATGATTCATAAATTAAAAGCTAAAAATTTATCAAAAATTATAAAAAAACATCAAATTATACGAGACTTTTCTCTAGAGGTTAGTAGCGGAGAAGTTGTTGGGCTTTTAGGACCAAATGGTGCTGGAAAAACTACGACATTTTATATGATTTGCGGTCTTATAGCTCCAACTAGTGGAAATATATATCTTGATGATGAAGATATAACAGATATTCCTTTGCATAAAAGAGCTCAGATGGGGATAGGGTATCTACCTCAAGAATCTAGCATCTTTAAAGAGCTTACAGTGGAACAAAATCTTCTCTTGGCTACTGAAATTGTGACAGATGATAAAAAAGAGCAAGCACAAAAAGTTCAAAAATTATTAGATATTTTAAATATCGAACCTATAAGAGATAGGCTTGGGATTAGTCTAAGTGGAGGTGAAAGAAGGCGTTGTGAGATAGCTAGATCTTTGGCGATTGAGCCAAAATTTTTACTTCTAGATGAACCTTTTGCTGGTGTAGATCCTCTAGCTGTAATCGATATACAAAAGATAGTTGCTGAGCTAAAAGAGCTTGGAATCGGTGTTTTGATAACAGATCACAATGTTCGTGAAACTTTATCAATTTGTGATAGAGCGTATGTTATAAAAAGTGGTGAACTTTTGGATAAGGGGAGTTCTGAGGAGATATTTAACAGTAAGTTGGTGCAAGAACACTATCTTGGGGAGAACTTTAAAAGATGAGACTAGTACAAAACAAGACTATAAAGGGAAAACTTTCAAGTACACTTAGAGGGTGGCTTCCAATACTTCAAGCTGATATAGAATCTCTTTATGAAACCTTAGATAATGCAACAAAAGAGAACCCTTTTGTAGAAATAAAATCAGGAAATGAAGTCTCACAAAGTGCAAAAACAAAAACTGTAAATAGAGAAAAATATACAAAAAATTCTCTCTTGTCTGATATAGATTCATTTAATACGAGTAAAGAATCCCTGTTTGATGTACTTCAAAAACAGATAGTAGCACCACTCTTTCCTACAAAAAAATCTAAAAATATAGCTTTTGAAATAATTGAAAATATCAATGATGATGGGTATTTTGAAGCTGATGTTGATAAGTTATCTGCAAAAATTGATGTAGATGCAAAGTTTTTTGAAAGAGTCAGACTTAGGTTTAAGCATTTAGAGCCAAGTGGAGTTGGAGCAGTTGATCTACTAGAATCATTTCTTTTTCAATTAAATAATTTTGAACTCGAAGATGATTTAACAAGATGCACGACAAAAATGATAAAAGATTTTGAAAACTTAGAAAAGTATCAAAATGATAAATATTTTACACAAAGCTTAAGAGTTATAAAAAAGTTTCATAATCCACCAGCAATTGCTTATAAAATGGAGCAAGTTCAAATAATTCCAGATATCATCATCAATAGCAGTGATAATTCACTTAAAGTTGAATTAAATGAATCTTATTATCCAGATATCGTTATAGATCTTGGTGGAATTGATAATAAGTACGATTTTGTAAAAGAGAAGGTTAAAGAGGCCTCATCACTCATAGACGCATTAGAAAAAAGAAAAGCAACACTGACAAAAGTTGCTTTAATGATTATTGATTATCAGTATGAGTTTTTTAATGGAGGTGCTATAAAACCTATGAAACTTGATGATTTAGCAGGCGATTTAGAACGACATCACTCCACAATCTCAAGGGCAATTTCTAACAAATATATTTCATGTGAGAGAGGTCTTTTTCCAATAAAAAGCTTTTTTACAGCAGCATTAGGAGATGATGGTGAGATTTCAAATAGTGAAATAAAAGATTATATAAAACTTCTTATCAAAGAAGAAAATCGAAAAAAACCACTAAGTGATAATAAAATATTAAAAGAGGTTGAGGAAAAATTTCAGATAAAGATAGGCAGACGAACAGTAACAAAATATCGTATGCAAGCTGGAATTTCAAGCTCAACTGATCGAAAAAAACTGTACGCATTTACCTAAAGGAATATTTTTGGCAGAATCAAATAGAATAAAACATTACTTTTTTTATATTTCAGCTTTCGTGATAATTATTGGTGGATTAAAGATGGCTAGTCAAGCTGTCATCATAATATTTTTATCTATATTTATCTCTTCTGTACTTTCACCTGTTTTGGTTAAACTACAAAAATATAAAGTACCAAAAATATTAGCATATCTTATACTGATTTTGATGATTTTATTGTTTATCTTTTTTGTTGTTTTTATCATAAGTGGATCACTAAAAGACTTTGCAACGAATTTGCCAAATTATGAAGTTAAGTTAAAGCAGTTGATATTAAACTCCTTTTCAACACTAAATAGTTATGGCTTTAATCTAGATGCTAAAACTATTATAGATGAGTTAAATTTTGGTGCACTTTTTAATTTTACAGCTACAACTGCTGGGAGTATTGGAATCTTTTTTTCAAAAATGCTTTTGGTTTTTATAGGAGTTGCTTTTATTCTTGTTGAGTCTAATAACTTTGAAAGAAAACTTAATATAATTTTTAAGAAAAACAAAGGAGCTCAAAGGCATTTTCGACTATTTTCTGATAATATCCATAAATATTTCACTATAAAGACTTTAACTTCTCTTCTAACTGGAACGATGATTACATTTGTACTTATTATGTTTGATATAGATTATCCTATCCTTTGGGGATTTTTAGGATTTTTACTCAATTTTATACCTGTTATTGGTTCTATTATAGCTTCTGTTCCTGCTCTTTTGTTAGCACTAATTCACTATGATTTTACAACTGTAGCCTGGCTTGCATTTGCATATCTAATCATAAATGTAACGATAAGTAATATCATAGAACCCAAATATATGGGGCAGGGGCTAGGACTTTCTGCTATGATAATTTTCTTTTCACTTATCTTCTGGGGTTGGGTTCTAGGCCCAGCTGGAATGTTTTTGGCTGTTCCTCTTACAATGACACTAAAAATAGCATTTGATTCAAGTCCAAATACTCAGTGGATAGGAATACTTCTGTCAAATCTTTCTAAAAGAGAGAGAAATAAATTGTAACAAATAGTAGGATATTATAAGATAAATATATAATTATAATTACACCAACCTTAATAATAATAAGTAAAAGAATTATTTAAGCAAAAATCGATATACTTCATTTTGCAAGTTAAAATTTAAGGAGAAAAAATGAAGTATATTGTTAATCGTACACTATTGGTTGTGGCGTTACTAGGAGTTACCACTTATTCACAAGCTAATATAAATGCTTATTCTTTTGATGAAACTACAAAAGATGCACCGTTACACAGTGAATTTAAAAAAGGAGATTTTAATCCCTATTGGTTTCAAGAAAAAGAAGATGCAAAAATTGTACAAAGTTATGCTTATGAAGCAAGTATAGATGCACCACTACACAGTGAATTTAAAAAAGGGGATTTTAATCCTTACTGGTTTCAAGAAAAAAAGAGTTCAGACGCTAGCTATAAGATTAGTTTAGGTGTTGATTAAAAATATTATATAGCAAGGTGTTATCTACACCTTGCAAAAAAACTCTTTTCTACTTCCTTTCCCTCTAAAAATAAAATATCTTAAACAAATTTCTATTTCTGACGATATTAAACTTAATAATAATGTAATATTTAGGATTTAAAAATGAAAGATACTACCCAATCAGAAGCAAATATCAAATATGGTGATAAATCAATTGAAGTATTAAAAGCACCGTCAAAAGGTGAGAGCGTTAGTATATTTGCAAGACCTGGAGATAAGATAAGTTTTGATTTTGATGTTAGTGAAGCTGCTTTTAAATTAGTTGGTGGAGATATTGTTGTTACAATACCAGAATATGGCGAGATAGTATTTGTATCTTTAGCACTACTTGCATTTGAAGAAAATCCTCCAAAAATTATATTGACAAATGGACAGCCGCTAGAGTTAAATAATATCTTGATGCAAGTTGATGAGATAAATGAATCTCCAACTTCATCTGTCATAACTGACGAACTTGTAGAGATAGAGAGTAAGCTTGCATCTCTTGAAAAAGAGTTAAAAGAGCAAAGTTCTGCATTAGAAGAGAAAGAGAAGATGCTTGCTGAAAAAGGGGAGTTATTAAGCAAACAAGCTAAAAAACAAGCTGATATTGAAGCAGCACAACAAAAAATGATGCAATCTATTTCTGAGGCAGATGAACAATCTGCAGATAACAAACAAAAAATGATAAAAATTGAAGATGATGTTGATAAGAGTATAGATAACTATGAAGAAAATGATTTTAATGCCTATTTTAGACCAGTTGAAGATGCAGCAGCTGCAAGTACCGACAATGCAAAGTCTGATGTAACTGCTA
>JAMONX010000110.1 GCA_027066435.1 Campylobacterales bacterium | reverse complement strand
GCAACACCAGCAATTAATTTTTCATTTTCAATTCCAGCAGCCCTTAAAGCCAATGAACCTCCACAAACAGTAGCCATAGATGAAGAGCCATTTGACTCTAATATCTCCGAAACTAATCTTATCGTTTCAGAATTTGCCAAATCAAGTGAAGGTCCTAATGCTCTTTTAGCAAGGTTCCCATGACCCAACTCTCTTCTTCCAGGAGGTCTTAAAGGGGAAGCTTCTCCTACTGAAAATCCAGGAAAATTATAATGAACCATAAAATTTTCATAATGTGGATCTTTATCACTTAAAATATCATACATTTGAGCAGATTTACCATCTCCTAAAGTCAAAGTAACCAAAGCTTGTGTTTGTCCTCTAGTAAAGAGACAAGAGCTATGAACAGAAGGTAAGATATTTGTCTCAATTGAGATATCTCTTACATCTTTAAGACCTCTTCCATCAGCTCTTACTCCTTTGTCTAAAATCATAGAACGAACAATATTCTTTTTATATTTTGATACCATATTTGAGATTAGTTCACTGCTCCAACCCTCTTTTATTGCAGTTTCATCAGATGCGATAGCTTTTGCTATTTTATTAAGACCTGTTGCTCTTTCTATTTTTGCCATCTCGCTTACTGCACTCTCTATCTGCTCTTTGTAAAACTCGTCAATATAGTCAATAATACTATCATGAGATAATTCACTTTTATACTCAAGCTGAGCATCTTCTTTTTTTAGTGATAAAAAACCATTTTCATAAGCAGCACTAGCCTCTGCAATTGCTTCACCTGCAAGAGATAGAGCTTCGAGTGTCTCTTCATCGCTTAGTTCGTTCATATCTCTTGTTGTCATAATATTTTGAGCAGCACTTTCACCCAGCATAGGTTCTAAAATCACTTCACTTTTAGTTATAGCAATTGAACGCATCTCAATCATCAAAAGCTCATCTTTTGTTCCTGAGACAAACAGGTCAAGTGAACTTAGAGCTAGCATTGAAGTAGAAGGATTTATAACAAAATTTCCATCAATTCTACCAATTCTAACAGCGGCAACATTTTTATCAACTGGTATATCTGAAAGATATAGTGCAGCTGATGCTGCATTTAAAGCCATAGTTTGCAAATCAACTTCACTATCAGCACTTAAAACAAAAAGAACTATTTGCGTAGGATAAGCATAACCTTTTGGAAAAAGTGGTCTTAAACTTCTATCTATAATTCTTGATGTTAGTGTCTCAAAATCACCTGGTTTTGTCTCTCTCTTGATATAACCTCCAGGAATCTTAGCAGCTGCATAACTTTTTTCAATATAACTTACAGTAAGAGGTAAGAAATCTTCCTCTACTTGTATATCATCCCTTGCAACTGTCGCTAATATTACTGCATCTTTTTCTTTCAAAAGAACTGCTCCACTTGCTTGTCTAGCAACTTTATCTATATCATAAATTTCATCTCTATTGTTTACATTAATTCTTACTTCACAACCCATCTTATATATTACTCCTTTTAAATGGCAAAAATCTAGAACTCTCTTCTAAAATTTTTTTTACTTTTTTACTTTTTAAATCTTCCAAAAACTCATAATAGTATTTTACTTCTATAAAATCTTTTATTCTATTATTTGTATATATCTTATCCACTTTTACATCAAGATTATAATATAAATCATCAGCGATGATAGGCGTTGCAAGTGAAACTTTTTTAACCCCTAACATAATCACTGATTTAAGTGCACATGCTGTACTAAACCCAGTTTCACACCCCTCATCAATCAAAAGAACTTTTCTATTCATTACATCACTTAAAGGTAATGATTTTCTATACTTATACAAACAATCTAAAATGGTATCTTGATACTTCCTTTGAGCTTCAGCATAAACATAATCAAGAGAAATTCCAAAACTATCAACTAAATTGTGATGAATTACAATCTCTTCACTCTCACTTACCATTGCAATTTGACATTCGTCATTGTTTGGTGCAAAGATAGGTTTAACAAAGATTAAATCATAATCAACATTAAGCTCATTTGCTATCATCTCTACAATAGGTACAGAACCATAAGACATACAAAGAAGTAACCAGTCCTCTTTTTGAATCATCTCTTTGGGGAGTATCTCTAAAAGTTTAATTCCCGCTTCTTCTCTATCTTTAAATAGATAATTATTAAAATCTAAATTTACTGGCATGACTATCTTGTGGAAACTGTTTCATAATCTCTTCATCGCTAAAACTAAACCTATATTTAAATACATACTGTTTTAAAACAGAGTAAGCATTATTGATACTCTCCATTCTACTATCTTCTTTATTAAGGTCAGGATGGTGTCTTTTTGAGAGTTCATAATAACGACTTTTTATATCTTCATAAGAGACAAGAGGGGGAAGATTTAGAGTGTTTAATGCTTCGTCTATTATCTCTTTTATATCACTTTTCACTTTGCCATACTTCCTAGACTTTGGCTCATGATAAGAGTTTTTAAGTCATTATCAAAAAATCTTACACCTAAACCTACATATGCATTATCAGCACTATCATTTAAGAAATTATCATACCCTGCATAAAAATCCAAATGTTTTAAAAATGTATATCTAGCACTCACTTTTGCGTGAGGGTTTGTCCCTCTTATGTCATATATTGCATTAAAGTCGTGTATTTGAGCACTAACCTTAAATATATCATCAAAAAAATGATAATCAACTCCAGCACCTGCGGTACTCTCTATAAGACCAATTCTAAGTACTAAATCTTGATATCGTTTTGCAATTTGTGCTGAAACCAAAATTTTACCTTTTTCGTGTTTTTTTGGTAGAATCAAATTATTGTTTGCATCTGTTTGCGTATAATCTTCCAAGTTTGCAACTTCAAACTGAAATATTTTTGTATCACTTGGTATATAGTTTAAAGATAGATACCCTTTATTGCTTTCATCTTGCATCTGATACTCATTTCTTATAGCTACTTCTAATTGAACTTTATTTATGGTGTTTAAAAGGTCATCTACTTTATCAAAAGTTTCAGTACCAGAAGCGAAAAATGAATTGGCAGAATTTACTGCATCATTTACTGGTTGTTTGTTTTTACTTATAAGATCATGGATTTCGGTCTCAATTTTTGAAAAATCATCAGCAAGTTCTGGAACTCTCGCTCTTATATCAGCACTTGTAAACTTCAAGTCTTCTACCAAAACATCAAGATTTTTTAAAATTTGCGGTAGCTTATGATTTATATTGTCAGCTACTTTTTGGAAACTTTCACCAGCTCCAGTTAGTCTTATAGCCATTGAATTAAAATTATCAGCAGTTTCATTGAGTCTATTTAATTTAGTAAATTGTTCAAGTTGACTTGTAATCTTTTCTAAATTTAAAAATGTCAGTCGCAAACTATCTCCAGTTTCACCACTTAACATCTCTCTAAGCTCTTTACTTAATGCTTTAAATTCAAGTGCGGCTTCGGTAATCGCGTTACTAGCATCGTTAAAATCCATAGCACTTTCAGCACTTTTGATAATATCTTGGTCTTTAAAAAGCTCTTTTGAATCGCCAAGGGTTAATGCTACATATTTTCCCCCAAGCATTGACTCTTGTTGTGGTGTCACTTCTGAATTGAGAGGAATTTTCATATTTTTATATATAAAAATTGTTGCTCTAATTTTATTGCCTGAAATTTTAAGATCTTCAATATAACCTATATCAATACCATTTGCTTTGACTTTAGAGTTTATGTCCAACCCTGCAACATTATCAAAATCTGCATAAACTCTATATCCATCCTTGGTTATATTTTTAAAGCTTCCAACTTGAGTTGCTAGTAAAAACAGTAAAAACATTCCAATGGATACAAAAAGACCAACTTTAGCTTCACTACTCATCTAATGCAAAATCCTTTTCACTTTTAATCTCTACATCGCCAATATTTGCGAGTCTAACAAAAAAATAGACTCCTCTCCTAGTTATTGATCTTGTACCTATGCTTGTAAGACTTGGAGTTACACTCTCTTTATATCTAATCTCATAATCCCAACACTTTTTTTTCATACGAAGACCTGCTCTCCACTCTTTTGTAAAATCCTCATCAAAATCATAATCAACACCTGTGAAAAAGCTATATTGCCTATCTATTTTTCTGCTATAATCAGCTCTTAAAAAGTTGATTTTATCAAGTTCTGGTGCTTCAGCAAATGTATGATCTAATTTTAAATTATTGTAATCATCATTATAATATAACCCTGATTGTATCTTTTTTAACTTTTTATGTTGATGAGAGTAGATTAATGTATTTCGTATAAAAAAATCATTAGAGAATTTATAAATAACTTCATTTTCTAAATCATCAAAGTTTTCATCCTCATTTTCTAAAAAAATATTTTGCCTGATACGATGAACTAAAAAATCAAATCCATCTAAATCATAAAAATATTCATTGAACTTTAAACGGATACTCTTTTGCTCTAAATTAAAAGGGATAAAATCAGCAAAATAACCATTTTTTGTCTGAAAACTAGGGATAATATAACTTAAATCAAATTGCATATTGTGTATATAATTTTTATATTTTTTAGTTAAATCAGAACTTACTGATATATTATGATAATTTGAAAAATAGTTTGCATTTTTTATTGTAGAATTTCCTTCAATATAATTTACACGAGAGTAGTAAAGATTTTCAGAGATAGAAAAATTTAAAAAATCATCAAAAAGCCTTTTATTAAAGATAATAGGCAATGATATCTCATGTTGTCTAGCTCTTAATCCCTCTTTTCTGTAACTATTTTTAAATTTATAATCAAATGAGTATAGAAAATTTTTAAACAGAAGGTTCTTTGTAAATTGATGATATTGAATTGATGGAAGAGTTTGAAGTGTATCATCATTATTTAATTTTCCAGTATCAATAAAATATTTTGCATAAAAACCAACATATCTGTTTGAGTCAGTTAAATAGTAGTTTAATTTTGAAGTAACAAGTTGATTAACTGCAAGTTTTGAGTCATCTTTTAAATTTATATAGTCAATATCACTCAAATTTGTAAAATCAAGCAACAAACCATCTTTATATTTACTACTATTTTTAAAATATCTACTCAATGGTGAAGAATTTTGATACTTTATCTCAATACCTTTATGTATACTTTTTTCTAAATTACGAGAGGCAGCATATGCATTTTTTTCTCTAAAAATCCCCATAGTAACACTTCCACTTGAGTATTTACTATCTACAAATCTAAGTGTAGAGTACAACCCAATACCACGATCTAACCTTATTTGAGGGTTTAACTCTATATCCCAATTTTTATAAGGAGCTATAAAGATTGGTTGAACAAAAAGCAAATTTTCACTATTTTCAAAACCGATATATGGCTTTAGTAGTCCGCTTCTTCTAGTGGTACCAGTTGGAAATGCAAACCAAGGAAAGTAAAAAACTGGCACTCCTTTTATATAAAACCTAGGATGATTTAATGCAACATATTGAGCATCGCTATAGTAAGTACCACGATAAAATTTAAATTGCCAATCAGGGTTTTTTACATCACAACTTGAAATTGAAGCTTTAAAGAGTCTATATTTTTTTTTATTCCAAATAGTTCTATCACTTTTTACCCATAAATCTGAAACACTATCATGTAAAAAAAGTTTTTTTCCTTCAAATCTCTCTTTTTTTAAATCAATTTTAAGATAATCATTTTTTGTCTGCAAATCATCTTCATAACTTACATATACATCACCAATTAACTCTAAAATTTGACTTTTTTGGTTATAGATAACTTTTTGTGCAGAAAAAGCGTAGTTTTGATTATAGATGACTGCTCCACCAGATGCAATGACTTCATCACCATTACTCTGTATTGTTGGAGCATAAAGTTCATATTTTCCAGCTAATGAATTAGCTTCTAAAGAGCTAAGAAATATTAAAAATATTAAAAAAGCTCTACACATCAATTACGATAGTTTTAGAAAACCTATCGTGCCAAGTTAACTTTATGGGGCTAAAAAGGGCAACAACAAAACCAACATAAAAAAGCATCTCACTAACAAGACGCATAACTGCTCGAATAATCGCTTGTTGCACCGTTGGAAGTCCAAAATATTCAACTTCAACAACTCTAATCTTTAAAGCCAATTTACCCAAAGTTGCACCATACATATATACAAAAATAGCTTGATACAAAACTTTTGCAACTAAGATATATGGTAAATATTGCTGAGAGTATGCCATTATCTGTTCGGGAGAAGTTATATCAGCAACTTGTCCCCAGATAACCACGGCAAACAATACAGTAACAACAACTTCATCTATAAGATAAGCAAAACTTCTTCTCTCTACAGAAGCTAACCTTATATTTTCTACATCTAGTCTATTTCCAATTTCAACTTCATTCATGATAATGCCTGATATGCAATGTCTGTTCTATAATGTTTACCTGCAAAATGCACCTGCCCTGCCATAAGATAGGCTAAATCTCTAGCCTCTTTTATATTTTTACCAATTCCAATACATAACAAAACTCTTCCTCCACTTGCAAAAAGTTTTCCATCTTCTCTGCTTACCCCCGCATAAACTATATGGGCTTTCTCTTTTAGTTCATCAAGTACTATTTCATCAACAATTATCTCAGATGCAATTGAGCTTTTATAAGGATAATCTTTACTTGACATCACAATTCCAACTGCATACTCATCACTCATCTCAATATTTAAATTATCAAGATTCCCCGTAGCTCCTTTATAAAAAAGATCAAATACAGAACTTTTGATAAGTGGCATAAGTACTTCACACTCTGGATCACCAAAACGAACATTATATTCTAAAACTTTTACTTCACCATCAACTATCATCAAGCCCATAAAAAGTACACCTTCATAAGGTATGCCATCTTTTTTCATACCATAAAGTGTAGGTTTTACTACTTTTTCTTCTATCTCTTTATAAAGGTTTTCATCTATCAAAGGTGTAGGTGCGTAAGCTCCCATGCCTCCAGTATTTGGTCCTAAATCTTTATCTAATAATCTTTTGTGATCTTGTGCGGCTGGGAGAAGTTTATAATTTTCTCCATCACAAATAGCAAAAACAGATAACTCATATCCATCTAAAAACTCTTCTATTATGATAGATTTCCCCGCATCCCCAAAACTTTCTCCGCTTAACATATCGCTTGAAGCTTTTTTTGCTTCTTCTCTACTATTGGCGATGATAACACCTTTTCCACCACAAAGTCCATCAGCTTTTACAACGATAGGAAGACTAAGAGTATCTATAAATTCAGATGCAACTTTTTTGTCATCTGTTTCTATAAAAGCTGCTGTTGGGATATTATATTTTTTCAAAAAGTTTTTCATAAAAATTTTTGAACCTTCTAGCTGACTTGCAAGTTTAGAAGAGCCAAAAATTGTTAAATTGTATGATTTAAAAACATCAACAATCCCAGCAACCAAAGGAGCTTCAGGACCTACTATTGTTAAACCTATGGAGTTGTTTTTAGCAAAGAGTGAAAGTTCTTCAAAATCACTAATATCTAGGTTTTCACCTAGATCACAAGTAGCACCATTTCCTGGTGCAAAGTATATCTTATCTACCTGTTCATCATCTTTTAGAGCAAGTGCTATAGAGTACTCTCTACCACCACTTCCTATAATCAGTATATTCATCAATTACCTAATATTTTTAGTAAACCCGAGCGGCCGTTCCATTTAATGATGTAGCCCTATAAAGCTAAACATTTAGGAGCGATACTCTCTTTAGGGGCAATAAAAATCGCCACACACCAAGAGTATACAAACTCCAACTACAAATACTGTGTCGGACTCTCGTTTTATGGTTTTCAAACCACTCAGGCTTGATGTTATTATAGTAGTTTTTTACTTAATTCAATACATGAATTGATTGATTGTTTTGGAGCCAAAACAAAAGATATATCTTTTGGCATAAACGAAGCAGTTTTACTTCCAATCACAACTGCTTTATAACTCGATTCCCAAGAAAAACAACGAAAAAAGCACTCTATTGTTGAAGGCGAAGAGAATATTATAACAGAGTTTAAAGGAGGAGTTTTTAACTCTTTGCAATCATTGCATCTAGTCTCATAAACAACTAATTCATACAACTTAACTCCAGCTTTTAAAAGTATTTCATTTAAGTTTGAAGTTACAACTTTGGCTCTTAAAAAAAGTATTTTTTTCCCTTTTAATCTATCCTTTATCTCTTTTGCAAAATTATCTCCATAAGAACTTTTTGCTTCATATATGACTTTTCCTCCTAGAGAATTAATGACTTTTGAAGTTGCTCCACCAATTGAATACGAAGGAATATTTTTCCAACTTTTCGTTAGTTTATCAATTGCTAATACACCATTTTTTGAAGAGAAGATAAGTGCATCATATTTTGAGAGATTTATCTCTTTTTTTAAAAAATTAATTTTTATACATGAAAGATTTAAGGCACCTTCATACTCTTTTTCGCTAAGTATGAAGATAGAGGATTTTACTCCCACTCAATAGTTCCAGGAGGTTTTGAAGTGATATCATAAACCACACGGTTAATTCCATCTACTTCATTTATGATTCTGCCACTTATTCGCTCTAAAATTTCGTGTGGCATATGAGCAAATGTAGCGGTCATTCCATCTACTGATTCAACCATTCTTACACATACGGTATTATCATAAGTTCTATTATCACCCATAACACCAACACTTTTTACATTTAAAACTACAGTAAAAGCTTGCCAGACTTTATCATAATACCCACTAGCTTTTAACTCTTCTTGCATAATCGTATCTGACTCCCTCAAAAGACGGAGTTCATTTTGTGTAACTTCCCCCATAATACGAATAGCAAGCCCAGGTCCTGGAAACGGATGACGACCTATCATATCTTTAGGAAGTCCAAGTTCAAGTCCAAGTTTTCTTACCTCATCTTTAAAAATTTCACGAAGAGGCTCAATGAGTTCAAATGTCATCCATTCAGGAAGTCCACCAACATTATGATGAGATTTTATAGTCTTTGAAGGTCCTTTTACAGAAACTGACTCAATAACATCCGTATAAAGTGTTCCTTGTGCTAAAAATTCAATATTTTCTTGTTTTTTAGCCTCTTTATCAAATATCTCTATAAAAGTTTCACCTATAATCTTTCTCTTTTGCTCAGGGTCAGTTATACCTTTTAATTTAATTAAAAATTCTCCCCCTGCATCTACAGTGATTAAATCAATGCCGAGTCGTTTAAACATTGCTTCAACTTGTTCTCTTTCACCTGCTCTTAAAAGTCCATTATCTACAAAGATAGAGACAAGTTTATCCCCTATTGCTTCATTTAAAAGAGTTGCTACAACTGAGCTATCAACTCCTCCACTAACTCCGCAGAGAACTTTTTTATCTCCAACACTCTCTTTTATTTTAGAGATTTGCTCTTTTGCAAATGACCCCATATTCCAAGTGCTTTCAACTCTACAAATATATTTTGCAAAGTTTTTCAAAAGTGTTGTTCCATGTTCACTATGATAAACCTCAGGATGAAATTGAAAAGCATAAATATCTCTATCTATATCTGCAATACCAGCATATGGAGAGTTTGCACTTCTAGCAATTCTCATAAAACTATCAGGTAGCATATCAACTTTATCACCATGACTCATCCATACGATTTGTCCATTTGGACTATTTTCAAAGATTTTACATTCACACTCATCAACAAATTCTAACTCTGATTTACCATATTCGTGGTGGTCTGATGGTACAACTACACCACCAAAGTGTTGAGTAATAAGTTGCATCCCATAACAAATTCCTAAAAGTGGAATATTTAACTCAAAAATTCCACTATCAGGGTGATAAGCATCTTTTGCATACACAGAAGCTGGTCCGCCACTTAAAATGATACCTTTAGGCTCTTTTGCTTTTATATCTTCTATCTTTTCATTGTAGGGTACAATTTCACAATAAACCCCACTCTCTCTTAATTTTCTCGCAATCAACTGTGTATATTGTGAGCCAAAATCTAACACGATAATGGGTACATTTTTCATTTAAAAACCTTTTTCTTTAATTCTTGAATTATTTAAAATATAATCCAAGAACTTCAAATTGAATATACCATACTATCATTGAAACTATATATCCAACAAGAATCATCCAAGCATATTTCATATGAGAACCAAAAGTATAAATACCTCTAAGTCTTCCCATGACACCAACACCAGCAGCTGAACCAAAACTAATCAAACTACCACCAATACCAGCAGCCAAAGTTACAAGTAGCCATTGATCTAAGCCCATTACAGGATTTGCTTTTAAAATTGCAGACATAACAGGTACATTATCAACAATTGCAGAGATAAATCCAACACCCATGTTTCCAGCTGTTGGTCCTATAACATCATAAAGTTTAGTAACATACTCTAAAAAGCCCAAAAAGTGCAAGGCACCAACTGCCGCTAAAATACCAAAGAAAAATAACAATGTATCATTTTCTACTTTTCTCATATTGATAAATACATCAAATGATTCATTATGTGTAGTTTTGAGTCTGTAAGAGTATAGATTCAAAACAGCAAGACCAAACATCATACCCCACATAGCTGGAAAATGAAAAAATTGATGCCCTAAAACTGCCGTAGCTATAGTTGCAATTCCAAGGAAAATTACTATTTTGGCTCCTGGTTTCATCTTCTCTTCTGTCTCTAATGCTAAATCAAAATCTGGTTTTCCCTCAGGTACAACTTTAGCTAAAAGCCAAGCAGTTACAACCCACCCTGCAATTGAAGCTGGAAAAAGTGAGATAAACTGAATAAAAGTTCCTTTACCTGCGGTCCATGCCATCAAGGTTGTAATATCACCAAATGGACTCCAAGCACCACCTGCATTTGCAGCTACAACAATATTTATAGCTCCTGCAACTAAAAATGCTTTATTAGTTTTATCGATGGTAAAAAGAACTGTTGAGAGTATCAATGCCGTTGTTAAGTTATCCGCAACAGGTGATAATACAAATGCCAATCCACCAGTTAGCCAAAAAAGTTTTTTATATGTATAACCTTTTGAAACTAGCTTATATCTTAAAACATCAAAAACATTTCTCTCTATCAAAGTCTCTATAAAAGTCATTGCTACAAAAAGGAAGAAGAAAATTTCAGCAATCTCTAAAATCAAATGTTTCATTTCAGTATGAAGCAAATCTACATTTAAATCATTAAGTGCAAAATAGATACCAATAAGCATAAACATAAAAGTACCTGTAAAAAGTGCTGGTTTTGCCTTATTTATTTCATATCTCTCTTCGGTTGCTATAAAATAGTAACCTATAACAAATACAATCAGACATAAAATTCCTACCCAAGTCCATGTTAAATCAAGCGTTTGTGTCGCTCCCCCTGCATCTTGTGCAAAACCAATTGATGTTAAAAACATCAACAATAATAACTGTTTCATTTATCTCCCTCTTTTATTATATAATGAGCCCCAAGGCTCTCTCTTCTATTGATTGCACTTTGAACTATACTTTTTGAAGTTTTTAATCTAAGTCTTAGCAGTTTACCAACATCACTTTTTAACATTTTATCAATCTCTATTAAAGTCTTTTTTAGATTATTGTATTCTCTTACAATCCCTGCATTTTCCCACATCAACTCTCGAAGTCTATTTTTAAGCTCTTTATCATCCTCTTTGATTAATACTTCCTCATCTTCAATAAACTGTTTTATTTTAAAATTAAAACTATTCTTTTCTATATCACAGACTGCTCTTTTAGAAAAAACAAACCCTTCAAGAAGAGAGTTAGACGCTAGTCTATTAGCTCCGTGTACTCTAGTTGAAGCTACTTCACCAATCGCATAAAGATTTTTAAAACCTGGGACTTTACCATTTAAATCTGTTTTGATACCACCCATTGCATAATGAAATGCTGGAGATATTGGGACATTATCTTCTGGAAGATTAAATCCTAAATCTTTGAGATTAAAATAAATTGTCGGAAAACGCTTTTTGAAAAAGTCTTTATCAAAATTGTGAAGATCAAGATAGGTATTTAAACCTGTTTTTTTTCTCCAATCAAAGATAGAACGACTAACAATATTTCTAGGACTCATAGCACCTCTATCATCATATTCAAACAAAAATCTCTTTTTATTATCATCAATAATCCAAGCACCCTCGCCTCTTAGTGCTTCTGTTAAGAGTTGTTTTCTTGCACCTTTGTTGTGTATAAAAACTGTAGGATGAAATTGCATCATTTCCATATCTTGAAGAAGACAACCCTTCTCTAACGCTAATCCTTGCATCTCACCACTGATAGTTCTTGCATTTGTATGGTATTTATAGATTGAACCTAAACCTCCACTAGCGATAATGGTAGTTTTTGCATAATAGTTTCTAAATATACCTTTATGATGAACCCGTACACCATGACAAATATCATTATCAATTAACAAATCTGTTACAACTGAATTATATAAAAGTAAATGAGAATTCTCTTTCATCAAAAAATGGTGCATATGCCTTCCCGTTGCATCACCACCAGCGTGTAAAATACGAGCCCTACTGTGTCCCGCCTCTTTTGTATAGTGTAGATTTCTTTCTTCATCTGAATCAAAAAGAAATCCACGATTGATAAAATCATCAATCGAAGCTCTCCCATCACGACATAAAATCTCTACAGCTTCTCTATCACAAAGTCCTGCCCCCGCAGCCATTGTATCTTTTATATGCACATCTATGTCATCTCGATCATAAGGGACGGCTACTCCTCCTTGTGCATAAAAGGTATTGCAATCCCAAGAGTTCTCTTTACAAATCACCAAAACTTTTTTATCTTTTGGAAAAAGAGCTGCAGCATTTAAACCAGCTATTCCAGCACCTATAATAATCGCATCATAAACTTTTATCATACAACTTGCTCTTGTTCTACATAAACAGGTGCGTTTTTGTATCCGCATCCAGATAAAAATATAATCAAAAGTGGTATAATAACAACATGAAGACATCGCAAGAAATTATTTCGCATCTTATAAATAAACCTCAAAATAGTAATATTATAAAAAGGGGATGTATTGATAAGCTCATTTCTTTACTTCCGCCTCATCTAGCTAAGGCGGTAATGTTTACTTATATCAAAAATCGTACTCTTTTTTTCGTTTTAAATCACCCTGGACTTAAAATGGAATTTAATTATAAACTTAATTTAATAAAAAGCTTATTAAACAAAATTAAAACTATTGATGTAAAATGTAAAATTATTGAAGTAGATGAAATCAAGTCTTTTGTTAGCAATAAGATTCCCACAAAAGAGATAAAAAAGCAAAACCTTACATACAAAGAGAGAGCAACAGGAGAATTTAAAAATTCGTCAACAACAAAAGAGTTAAATGAACTCTTTGAAAAGATAAGAAAAACGATAAATAAAACTAATGAATCTAAAAGATAAAATTACAAACCTCCCTCAAAGTCCTGGAATTTACCAATACTTTGATAACAATAAACGATTACTCTACATTGGAAAGGCAAAAAACTTAAAAAAGAGAGTTTCAAGCTATTTTAAATCAGATACAACTCCAAAAAATAATCTTGGAGCTAGAATTTATAAGATGATCTCTGAAACACTGTTTTTGGATTATATAGTGGTTGAAAGTGAACACGACGCACTAATACTTGAAAATTCACTCATAAAACAGCTCAAACCAAAATACAATATATTGCTTCGTGATGATAAAACTTATCCCTATATATTTATAAACTTAAATGAAGAGTTTCCTAGATTTGAGATAACTAGAAAAGTTATAAAGGGAAAAAATATCAAATATTTTGGTCCATTTTCAACATCTGCAAATGAAATTTTAAAAAGCATCTATGATATATTTCCACTAGTACAAAAGAAAAACTGTCTCAAAGGGAAAAAAGCTTGTCTATTTCATCAGATAGAAAAATGTAAAGCTCCATGCGAGGGGAAGATTGACTCCGAATCCTATATGAAAATTGTAGAAGATGCTTTTCTTTCAATCAAAGATAGAAGAAAAATGATAAATCTATTAAAAGAGAAGATGGAGTTTTATAGCCAAAAATTACTTTTTGAAGAGGCATTAAAAATAAGAGACAACATCCAAAAAATAGAAAAAGCAAATATCCTTTCACATGTTGATCTTGCAAAAATGGAAGATTTTGATATCTTTGCAATTGCAATAGACGATATAAGAGCCGTTGGTATTCGTCTATTTATCCGAGAGGGAAAAGTAACTTCAAGTTCAAATGCACATTTTAAATCTGATAATGGATTTGATATAAATGAACTCTATAAAGTTTTACTTTTAGAATATTATCAACACTCTTCTTTTTACACTCCTAAAAATATTTTAATATATGAAGATTTTAAAGATAGAAATTTAATAGAAGAGATTTTACGAGACAAACAAAAGAAAAAAACTCAGATAAAAGTTCCAAAAATTGGAGATTTAAAAAATTTAACACATCTTGCTTACAAAAATGCTCTTGAAATTTTAAGAATTGAGACAAGCAAAAACTCTACCGTAATTTTAGGTCAATTGAAATCATTTTTCAACCTCAATAAAACACCATTTGAGATTGAAGGTTTTGATAACTCTCATATGATGGGACAAGCAACAGTAGGAGCGATGGTTAAATGGAATGAGAAATTTATCAAAAAGAGTTATAGACACTATAACTTAGATGCAAAAGATGAATATGCACAAATGAGAGAGCTTTTGACAAGAAGAGTAGAGAGTTTTTCAAAAAATCCTCCACCTGATCTTTTTGTCATTGACGGTGGAGAGACACTTATGAAATTAGCTATTAAGATAATTAAACAAAATGGAATATTTGTCGATGTTATAGCAATTGCAAAAGAGAAAAAAGATGCAAAAACTATGAGAGCAAAAGGAAAAGCCGCTGATATCATTTATACAAAAGATGGAGAGTTTAAACTCTCCCCTTCTGATAAAAGATTGCAGTTTATCCAAAATATCAGAGATGAATCACATAGATTTGCGATATCTTTTTTTAAAAAACAGAAACTTAAAGCTGATCGTGAAATCTCTTTGTTAAATAAAAGAGGGGTGGGAGAAGCAAAGGTGAGAAAACTTTTGCAATATTTTGAAACCTTTGAGAATATTCAAAATGCCTCTTTTAAAGAGATAGAAGAAGTTGTTGGAACAAAAATTGCTCAAAGTATTAAAAATATTTAAACACAAGAGGAAAAACCGTGATATTATACGATGACAAATACAACTTTTTAGGAATGAGTACAGATACTTTAGCATTTTTAGGATATGAAGATATTTACGAATTTATCTCAATTAATAATGATTTTGCCAATCTTTTTGTACAAAAAGAGGGGTTTATATATAAGTTTGATAATTTTTCTTGGATTGACTTTGTACTTTATAGTGGGTCTGCTAATAAGAGTGCTATTATCACACTTAAAAATGGACAAGAAACTGGAATAGATGTCTCTATAAAAGAGGTATTTTTATCTCAAAATATTGGTGATTCAAAAAAGTTTTATAGTGTCAAAATATTAAGCGATAATTTTAGTGAAATCTCATCAATTCCCAAAGAACCTTCTCATACTAAAAGTACATCTGGTGGTTTTACGCTTAGTGGACTTATGAAAGATGAGCCAATACAAGAAGAAAAAAAAGAGGTTGGAAATGAAAAAGCAAATTTTCAAAATTTAATTAATGAAACTAGAGAGAAAGATAGTGGAGATTTTGTACTAAATATAACTGAAGATGAATTTGCTAATAAAGAAGAAGAAAAAGTTCCTAATCCTGTACCAAATGATGATTTTAAATTAGACCTTTTTAAACAAGATATGGACAATACAGTCACTCCACCAAAAGAAGATATAAAACCAATTCTTGAGACAAAAACGGAAGAAAAGATAAATACTTTGGAGTTTGAAAAAGATAAAGAAAATTTATTAGATTTTAATTTACTAAAAGATGAGCCAAAAGAGACTAAACCTAAAACTGAGCCAAGTTTTGATTTTCTTTTAAAAGAAGATGAACAAAGCGTTGTAAAAAATGAAGAAACTATAGAAACTCCTATAGAAACTTCTGGTGATTTTAAATTAGATTTTTTAAAAAAAGATGAAGTTACAACAAAAGAGAGTGAAGAAGTCACTCAGAATTCTGATGAATTTAAGTTAGATTTTTTAAAATTAGATAAACAAGATAGTGAAAATAAAACTCAATCAAAAGTTTCTGAAGTTGTTCAAGAACAAAAACAAACAGGAGGAAACCTTAACTTTAATTTAAAAAATGACAATGAAAATGAAGAAGATGAGGATAGTAAGGAAACTATAGAATCTCCTGCCAAATTTGAGTTAGATTTTCTAAAAAAAGATGAAGTTACAACAAAAGAGAGTGAAGAAGAAGTACAAACTACTCCTAGTGAATTTAAATTAAACTTTTTAAAACAAGAACAAGAAGAGAATGATAATATCGTTCAACCAGAAACTTCTGAATCTGTAAATGAAATTAAAATAAAACACTCTGATGAAAAAGCTAAAATTATTAAAAAAATTAAAAAAGATATAAAAGAGATAGATACAGTTAAAAGTGAAGTTAAAAAAACAGAAGATTTATCTTCAAAGTTTATACTAAATATTCCAGATGAACCAAAAGTTGAACAAGAGTTAAATATTGAATCAAATGAATCTATAAAAATAGATGAAGAGATATCCAATTTTGAAATCCAAGAGAGCAAAGAGGTTCAAAGCAATAACTCATTTACAAATACTCTTAAAAATCTATTTGATGAAGATTCTGATAAACCAGTACAATCTGATGAAAAGCCGTTTGAATTTAAACTTTATGGTGACGAAGAAGAAGTTGAAATTCTAAGTAACCAAACAGATAAGAAGATTGAAACTGATAATTTCATACCAGAGACAACTCTACCTGAAAAACAGATAGATTCAAAAAATCTTGAGCCACAAACTCTGTCCAAAACATCTGATGTATTTCCATCGCTTAGTGCTTTGGGGTTAAGTAAAGAAGAAGAGTTTGATTTAGTTGCTGACTTTGTTATAGATGCAAAAGAGAGTATTTATTCAATTGAACAATACTTACATACAGATGATTTTGATAAAATAAACTACTCATTAGTAAAAATAAAAAGCTCTGCTGAGATTTTAAATCTTGATGCTATAATTGAAATCTCAAATAGCATGAGAAAACACTGTATAACTGAAGATGACAAAAGCGTTACTGCAGATACAAGTAGACTTAAAGAGCAGATTAAACTACTAGAGAAACATTTAGAAGAGACTGCAGTATAAATTTAAGGTTAGGATAAGTATAAGTTATGAAAATTAAATGGAACTTGAGGTTAATAACAATAGTACCGATTGTGCTTCTTGCACTTATATCAGGTTATTTTTTAGTTGATTCTTATTTAAAGTATCAAGATACAAAAGATTTAAAAATTAAAACTCACAGTGTAAAAGCCCTCAAAACTCTCTCTATCAATATTTCCAGAGAGAGAGGGCTTAGTGCTCTTTTTTTGATTGATCAAAATGATAAAGTTAAAAACTTGCTTCAAGAGCAAAGAGTTGCAACAAATACAGCAATTAACAGTATATTAAACTTCAATAGTTCTAAAGTTAATGATATCTATGGACATAAAATCGTTGAAAGTATAAAAAAGATACAAAAGCATAGAAATGGTATAGATAACGGTACAGTTAAATTTGACACTCTTTTTTCATATTATGATGGCATTAATACAAACATTTTGCAAAAAGTTCAAGGCTATTTATCAAGTTCAATTAACTATAAGGTAGATAACCTATCTAGTAACTTCATAAATGCAATGTCATTGATGAAATCAATAGCAAATGAGCGAGATCTTGTAACTGATATATTAAATTCTAAAAAAGAAGTTAATAGACTGTTTTTATTGGATATATTTAAAAACAATACAATCAGATCAACATTTGCTACACTCTTACCAGCTTCTAAAAATGTTCTAAATAAAATATTAACAGAGGAAGGATTCTCTCTAGCTATAAAAAAGAGTGATCAGATAAAAAGAACTCTGCTTAATTCCCCTTCAGCACTTAATCAAATCAACCCTGTTCAATGGTTTACTATGGAGACTGATAAGCTAGTTTATATAAATAAATTTTCTAACACTCTCCAAAGAGAGATGGCAGAAGAGATACAACGGCAAGAGAGTATTTTACTTATCAAAATGTTTCTTTTAGGATTTTTATTGGCTTTTTCTTTCTATATGCTCTATCTTTACAAAAAGCTTTATAGATTTTTACACAATACAGAAGGACTTGAAAATTTACTAAGTAAGATTATTAAATATGGTCTTATTGAAGAAGCAATCGATTTAGGAACTACGACAGGGATTGAAAGAACTTACTCAGTAATAGAGAGCAGTGTAGATAAAATAGCAATAGAAAAGAAAAAAGCAGAGAGAGCAAATGCTGCAAAAAGTATATTTTTAGCCAATATGTCACACGAGATAAGAACACCGATAAATGGAATCATAGGCTTCACCGATCTTTTGAAAAACAGCAATCTTCAAGAAGAAGAGAAAGAGTATGTTGATATCATTCAAAAGAGCACAGATAATCTATTAGAAATCATTAATCATATATTAGATCTCTCTAAAATTGAGAGTCAAAAAATCGAGATTGATGAAATTCTATTCTCTCCTACTGAAGAATTTGAAAATGCTGTTGATGTTTATATGGCAAAAGCAGAGAGTAAAAATATAAATCTATCACTACTAATGGATCCTGGTTTTGATCACTATCTTTTAGGTGATCCAACAAAGATAAAAGAGGTTCTTTTAAATCTTATCTCAAATGCTATAAAGTTTACACCAGAGTATGGCGAAGTATCAGTTCGCATAACAAAACAGAGTGTATCGGATGCAAATATTGAAAAAATCTATTTTGAAGTTAGTGATTCTGGTATTGGAATAGATGCAAAAGATATGGATGATATTTTTGACGCATTTTCCCAAGCTGATTCTACAATCACAAGAAAATTTGGAGGAACTGGACTAGGTCTTACTATATCATCAAATTATGTATCACTTATGGGTGGTAAGTTAGAAGTTGCTAGCCAAGCTGGTTTGGGAAGTAAATTTTATTTTATTTTAACCCTCAAAAAAGAGAAACCACTTAAAAAGAGATATCAACATAGATTCAAAAACTTCTCTCCACTTATTATTGCAGGTAACAAAGAGGATAAACTTAGTGTATATCTAAAAAAACATATGAGTTATTTATGTGGTAGCTCAAAACTAACCACAGTAAAAAAATTAAGCTCTGAAAATATACTTAAAGATATTAATCTCCTTATAGTTCAAAAAGATCAAATAAGTGAAAAAGATTTTGAGCTTCTAGAGAGCTTAAATATCCCTATACTAAATATCTCCAAAACTAAAGATAGAGTACAAGGTAGAGATCTAAAACTTGAGGGAATTTTTAGTACATATGAGCCATTAAGTATCACAAGGTTAGTAAAATCTTTACAATCTATTGAACTTAAAACAGATTTTAAAGATATTGAGATTGAAGGTGTAGAAAAAGCAAAACGAAAAGAGAGATATTCTGTTTTGGTTGCAGAAGATAATGAAATCAACCAAAAATTGATGATGAAAATTCTTGAAAATTTAAACTTTGATGTAACAACTGTTGAAAATGGGCAAGAGGCTCTAAAGGCTAGAAAAAGTGAAGAGTTTGATTTAATCCTTATGGATATTGCAATGCCTGTTATGGATGGAGTAAGTGCAACAAAAGAGATTTTAGCATACGAAAAAGAAAATAACTTGGATCATATTCCTATTGTTGCACTAACTGCAAATGCACTAAAAGGTGATCGCGAAAAATTCCTCAATGATGGATTAGATGACTATCTTCCAAAACCAACAAAAGAATCTGAAATCAAAGAGCTAGCAATAAAATATGATATCTACAATGAAAAGGTAGATACTAAAAAGAAAAAAATCAATAAAATACATACACCAAACAGTGAAAAAGAGAATATTTTAATTCAAGAAGAGGCAGTAAAGCAAGAGGCTACTCTAAGTGAAAATGAACTTTTAAAAGATAGCGAACGAGAAAATATTCTTATCTATAAAAAAAGTACCGTTGAGACAAAGATATTTGAAAAAGTATTGAGTCAACTCTATAAAAAAGTAAATATCACAGAAAATAGTTATGATTTTCTAAAAAAAGTAAAAGAAAATAACTATAAAGTCATAATGGTAGATAAAGAGATTATTGATCTTGACATGAAGCACCTTTTTGATGCGATAGAAGATAGAAGCCAGACCACGCTATTACTATTTAGAAGTTTTGACTCAATAGTTGATGATCAGACAAGAAAAGATTTTGATGAAGTTCTTATAAATTCTGCCGATAAAGTCTATCTCAAACTTATTTTGGACAATTATCTTAAAGTAACAGACAAAGTCTAATATGAATGAGATACATCGTAATAGCACTAAAAAGCGAAGCAGAACCAATTATAGATTTTTTTCATCTTAAAAAGATTGATGATAAAAAGTTTCAAATTTTTAAAAATGAGAAAATTACTCTCATAATAAGCGGTATAGGAAAGATAGAGAGTGCAATAGCAACTACCTATCTTTCACCCAAACCTGATTGCATCTTGATAAATATAGGAATATGTGGCTCACCAAAGCATAAAAAGGGTGAACTTTTTCAGATCAAAAAGATTATAGACAAAAGCAGTGCAAAAGTTGTGCATCTAAAAAGTAAAAATATCTTCAATACTCAAAGTATAACTTGCTGTGATACTTCACAAAATGATAAGGTAAATTTCAAAAATACCCTTGTTGATATGGAGAGTTTTGGTTTCTATAAAAGTGCTAAAAAGTTTGTAAAAGATGAGAATATATACCTGATAAAGGTAGTTTCAGATAATATCTCAGATAATATTTTAACAAAAAATGAGGTATATGAGTTGATATTTATTCATCTAAAATCAATCAAAGAGAAACTTTTTTGAAAAGTGCAATCGTAACAGGAGCGTCAAGTGGCATAGGAAAAGCGTGTACTAAGAAACTTTTAAATTTAGGATACAGAGTCTATGGAGTTTCAAGAGAGTCCGATTTTGAGAATAAAAACTTTATACATATTTCACAAGATTTAACAAAAACAGATAAATTTAAGAATTTAAAAAATCAAATAAAAGATAAACCACATATACTCATAAATAGTGCAGGAGTTGGACATTTTGCACCTCACGAAGAACTCAGCTTCAAACAGATAGAGGAAATGATAACCCTAAACCTCACAGCTCCACTGCTTCTTTGTAAACTATATCTAAGAGATTTAAAAGAAAATTGTGGATATATATTTAACATAAACTCCATATCAGGAATCCAACCAGCCCTTTATGGAGCTACTTATGGTGCTAGTAAAGCTGGACTTAGGCACTTTGGAATATCACTATTTAAAGAGGCCAGAAAATCAGGCTTAAAAGTTATAAATATCAATCCAGATATCACAAATACAGCTTTTTTTGATAATCTAAATTTTAAGCCAACAAATGACTCACAGACCTACATAGACCCAGCTGATATCGCAAATGTTATAGAAGATGCATTAAATAAAAGAGAAGGAACTGTAATAACTGATATCACCTTAGAGCCTCAAAAATTTCAGATTTCAAAGAAACAATGATAAAAGTTTTTGTAAATGGATTTGGAAGAATCGGAAGATGTGCTACTAGAATAATACTAGAAGATAAGAGATTTGAACTTGTCGGTATAAACGATATCTATGATACAAAACAGATGAAACAACTTTTTTTGAACGACTCAATCTACGGTAAAGCAACATCCACACTGAAAAATGTAAAACTTTTTAATCAAAAAAATCCACCTATTATTGAATCTGATGTATTGTTACAGTGTAGTGGTGAGCATCTAAGTTATGAAGCAAATCTACCATTTATAAAAAGTGGAGCAAAAAAGATAATCATCTCAGCCCCTGCATCTTGCGAAGTCCCAACTTACATCCATGGAGTAAATCACAAAAACTATAAAAATGAAAATATCATTTCAAACTCTAGCTGCTCAGCAAATGCCATCGTACCAATTTTTGATATCATCCAAAAACATTTTGGTATAAAATGTGCAAACCTAAGCATGTATCACAGCTACACAGCATACCAAAAACTTTTAGATGTCAAACACTACTCAAAAGATATAAGAAGAGCAAGATCGGCAACTCAAAACATCATTCCTCTAGAGAGTTCAGCAGCAGATGCAACAAGTAAGTTTTTTCCACATCTAAAAGATAAACTTTATGCAAAAAGCATAAGAGTCCCTGTTTCAGCTACTACTCTTTATGATTTAAGTATCAAACTAGCAGACAAAAGTTCCAATAAAAAAATGTTAGAAATTTTACAAAATGAGATAGAATTATCTACTATTTTAGACTCAACACTTACCCCGCTTGTTTCAAAAGATTTTATCAAAAACCCCTACTCTGCTACAATTGATTTAAATTTCACAGAGCTTTTAGATGGTGACCTTTTAAGAATTTGTGCATGGCAAGATAATGAGTATGGGTATGCATCTAGACTTGTAGATATGGTGAGGGTTGTGGCAGGATATAGAATCAGAGAAAAATAATACTAATTTCTACCCTTTGAGCTTACAAAAAATTTCATCATTTTTTAACAAAATTTTTAAAAATAGAACACTTATAAAACATTTTAGCATTATAATTTCTTCATATATGAAATTAAGTTATTTCATATGGATAAGTTAAGAAAGTGATTTCTTAACAGGAGAGAGGTTTAGAAGCCACCAGACTTCTAAAAAAAATATATCTAAATAGGAGGATATTATGGTAGTAGTAAGTTCAATTGTACCAAATGTAGGTAATGTAGTCAATCAAAATCAAGGTTTTGTGATGAAGGTGAATGTAGAAAACAATTCACTAATTGAATTAGTTGATGGAGTGGTTGAAGTTACAGCTATATCAACCACTGGTGTAACGGTAGGAGTAGGACTTAATGTAAAAATCCCTATACCGGCTATGGCTTCAGGAGCTAATAAAGATGTTTTGGTTGTTTTTGAAACTATCCCAGGTATCGCAGTAGGTCCGTGTACTATTGATTTTAAAGTCAGTGGTTATTTAGGTGGTCCAGAGTGGTTAACAGTTGCAAGCGGTGCACCATTTATTTTTCCAGTAGGTGTACAAGGAGTCTTTCCATTAGATCCAACTGGTGGTAATTTTACTCAGATTGTTGAAATTCATCCAGAATAGGTAAAATTTGCAATCTTATCTCTATTTTTAGGAGGGCTTTACCCTCCTAAAGTTTTACTCTATTTTCAAAATAAATCCATTCCTTTTATATATTTCCCGATTTTAGATTTCCTATTTTAACAAATGATAAGTCTGAGATAAAATAGAACAGTTATAAAACTATTTTCCTATACTATATGAATAATTAAGGAGCAGAAATATTATATGAGGAGAGATTATGCCCTGTGGAATTCAAAGTATCACAATTATCCCAGAGACGGGGACAGTAGTCAATCAAAGACAAAGTTTTAGAGCAAAAGTTAAGATTAGAAATAGCAACTCTTGGGTTATAAGTGAATGTAAACTAACGGTAACAAATACTAAAAATTGTGATATGTTTCTATCGGGGGTTACATCGTTTAACCTAAAAAATATCAGTGCAAATACTACAGAAATTGCCGAAATACCATTTACGGCATATGATTCTGTTGTTGGTGAAGCAAGTGTAACAATCAGTTTTAATTCTGTTATAGATGGTACACATTACTGTAGCAATTTAATAGGTGCAGGATGCTGGGATATGGTAAATCCAAATCCATTAACTTGTAGTAATTTAAAAACAGAAAAACTTGAAATTATAGCATCATAAAAAGGAGGATTATTTGTGTTTACAAATAATAAAAAGCAATGAAAAAAAAACGAAAAGATACAAATGTACAAAAAGAAATAGACCATAGAATCAAGAATAATTTAAATATCATTTCATCTATTTTAGGATTACAAATATCTAGTTTGCAAGATGGTTCAATTTACCAGACTACAGATATTTTAAAAAAGAGTAAATTACGAATCGATACACTTGCAATAGTGCATGATGCGTCCAATAAAAGTAATAATCTTAAAAATGTAGATTTTAAGAAATATGTTGAACAGTTATGTAACTTAATTAATAGTGCCTATAGTTCAGATATAAGAGTAGAGATAGAAGCTAATCAAATTGATATCGAATTGGATACGATGCTCAAAGTTGGAATGATTATCAATGAACTTTTGATAAATTCTTTAAAATATGCATTTTTTTATAAGGAAAATGAGAAAAAGATTTTAATTACACTTAAAAAAGATGAAGACAATTGTCTATTGACTTATTTTGAGAAAAGCGATAAGTTAGTAGATATAGCAAAAATAGAACAAAGCAAAGCATTGGGTATGAGACTTATTATATTGACACTCAAACAGATGAAAGCACACATGCATATCATTCAAGATGGCGGATTGATTTTTACAATTAGATTTGATTGTAAATAAGCCGAGACAAAAGAAGGAGAGTGATTTACTACACCTCCCCCTAGAATTTATTTCCATGTACCATCTGATTGACATACTAATCCATTGATTATTGTATCTGTAGGATATAAAAATCCATTATAGGTACAATCAGCATAAGATAAGATAGCTGTTACCATAAGCAGTGCTACTGCTATCGTTAATTTTTTCATTTTGTTACCTCCTATTAAATATAATCTATTCGTCTTGCGATAACTTGCAATGTTTTAGGAATTTGCACATTATTGCTTAACAATGATTTAAACACCTCTTTATTAACCCAAATAGTAGAGTCCATATCTTCTTTAGTGCAATCACTGATATATTTATTCCCAATATTCATATCAACCATACTCTTTGCCTTTGAGCGAATACGCAGAACAAATCTTTGATTTTTTAGTTTACTGTTTTCACATACTGTACCTGTTTTTAGGTAGTCATTGTCCTTAGCTACTTTTAAAGTAACATTTAAATCTACATATTCAAATGGTCCCTCATATTCACCTTTCATTTTTAAAAGTTTAATTGAAAACATATCATCTGGTTTCAATTTTCTTATATCTTCTATTAAAATTATCTTTTCATTTTCATCTAAATCATTTAATTTTACAGATTTACTAACAAGTTTTATCTCATCAATAAGACCTTTTATAGTCAATTTCAAATCTACATTACACTTAGTGTCATACAACAAAATAACTGTCAAAAACGAACCTAACAACAAAGATACTAGTGCCGTCAATAAGTTTTCTTTCATCTCTTTTTCTCCTTTTTTCTTTAAAATTTATACATGTACACCTAATCTACTTACTATTGATATTGTAATTGAGAATAGTTTTATAATTGTTTCATTTTGATACAAACGGTATTTTTTATTGAGTCCTATAAAGTATATTTTTTTTAAAAATGAGTAAAAAGTTTAATAATAAGCAATATTTTATCAAAAATACTTATTTTTTAAAACTAATTTAATTATTTAAATGATAATATTTAATTGACATATAATAATTAGTTTGTTTATTCAGTATTGTATTATTATTTTTTATTAAAAGGTTAGTTATGTTGACAAATCAGAAGAAAATTCTTATTGTAGAAGATGACCTTATCTCTGCCGAATATCTTAAAGAACTTTTAATATCTGAAGGATATAATGTTGCTGAAGTTGTAGACACAGGACAAGCTGCAATTAAGTTAGCCAAAACACTCAAACCTGATCTTATTTTGATAGATATTATGCTTAGAGATAGCATGAGTGGTGCTGAGGCTGCTGTACAAATTCATCAAAATAATCCTAAAATTAAAACCATTTTTTTAACAGCATATTCTGAAAATGAAATGATCGATTTTGCGATAGACGCTGAAGCTACGGCATATCTTCTTAAACCCTACCGTAATAATGAAATCCTAGCAACGATAAAACTATTATTTGCACATTCGCAAGAACCTAAAGCTAAAAATTTAGAAAATGTTATACTCAAAGATGGTTATAGATTTAACTTAAAGCTTCATCGACTATTCAAAGAAGATAAAGAGATTTTTTTGACTAAAAAAACATTAAAACTGATAGAGATTTTAGTCAAAAATAAAAATGTTAGTGTCTCTAATGAACAAATTTGTACTTATATTTGGGGAGAACAAAAAAATGGCAAAACCTTACGCTCTCTTATTCATCGCATCAGATCTACAATAAATTCTGATTTTATCCAAAATATTAATGGGTTAGGTTATAAGATAGCTTAAACTTTTGAAAATAATATTGCAAATTAAGTCTCTCTGTGAAAAGCAAAGTTAAGAAAAATACAAATAAAGTCATACAAGGGTTTGACACTCCTACTAATTTTTTTATGATAAAAATTATAATCGATATAAAAGTTGTAAAAATTTAGTGGAAAAAGTAGTTGTGTCCCATTATTTATCAAAGATAAATACCTCTAAGATTTAAAGTTTATCGTAAATATAAGACCCCTATTATGTATGATATCCAACTCTCCTCCCATCTGCTTGACCGTTAACTGAATGAGTCGCATACCGAGCGTCTTGCTATTTAAAATCTTCTCAATATCCATATTTACATTGCGACTCTCATGGTAAACAAAATGAAAATAATCCTCTTTTTTAGAGAGTGTTATCCAAACTTGTTCTTCATCCTCAGGTTCAAAAGCATGCTTAATAGAGTTAGTAAAAAGTTCATTTAGGATAATTCCTAAACGAAACATAGTTTCAATCGGTAAAGTAATATGGTCACTATCAATATCCACAGATATATTTCGATTGTAGGTTTTATTGATTAGATCTGTTAAATTTTGTCCATACTCTTCAAAAGAAACTTTACCTATATCATAGCTTTGATACAAGGACTCATGAATCATGGCTATCGCTTCTATACGCATCTTGTTATCTTTTAAAACTTCTTCGGCACTTTTTGAGACACCTTTTTGTAGATTTAGTATCTGAAGACCAAAGATAGAGGCGATGACATTGAGATTATTTTTAATGCGGTGATGTATCTCTTTAAGAAGCATTACATTTTTTTCGTTTGCAACCTCAAGTTTTTCATAAGTAACTTCTGTAGAAACATTATAAATAATACCCAAAAGTACAACGACTACTGATGTTGTAAACATGTTAATATCAGGAATAACAGTTTCAAAACTAGGATGATTGGCTATTTCTTTATATCTGAAAATAGTTGCTAAAGTCCAATAGACAAAATGTGCAACTGTCATCCACAATGCAGTTTTTAGACGAAAAAAGAAAAAAAACCCTAAAATAATCAAAAAAGGATAAATACTCACAAACTCATAAAAATTTTTACTAATCACAGCAAGAGAAGTATCTATCTCTAAGATGATAAATAAGAGTATCGCGGTTAATGATGTATTTCGAAATTTTAGACAAAGTCCTAACAAAACAGTAATCATCATACCAACACTGAGTTTTACCCAAAAAATATCATATAGTCCAAAATAAAGTGCGGACAATGCCAACATCACATATATGGCAATAGAAGAGATTAAAAGACCTCCAAGCATAATCTCTTTATGATCTTTACTTTGAAAAAGATGTCTGATATTTTTGATCATTTTCTTAGCCTTTTTTGGAATTATACTCTTTAATAATTTCTATATTATAAAGTATACTAAAAGGTAAACTGCTACTAAATATTAAGACACATTATCCATCAAGTTTATTTTTCTAAAGCACTTCATATTTTATACACTATTTTAACAGACTCAAGATAAACATTCTAAATTCAAAACTACATATACAAACAATGAAATTTAAATCTTATAAGAGTAAAAGAGTATGATATTTTATGTAATTTTACTATCTAAAAAGAGTATAATGACCTTGAAGGATTTACTATGGTAAAAAAACTAATTATCCTATTTTCAATATTAACTATAACTCTAACAGCCCAAACTTCATCTGAAATCATCAAAAAAGTAGAAGAAAACCTAAACGGTAAAACTGCTTATATGAAATTTACCATGATTGTAAAAACTTCTCGATATGAACGAAAGATGCAGATGCAAAGTTGGAGTGAGGGAAATGATAAGAGCTTTATCAAGATTACTTATCCCAAAAAAGATGAGGGGATTACTTTTTTAAAGATAGATGGTCAGATGTGGCAATATGTACCTAAGATTGAAAGAACTATCAAAATCCCCTCTTCTATGATGCTTCAAAGCTGGATGGGGAGTGATTTTACAAATGATGATTTGGCTAAAGAGAGTTCTATCTTAGATGATTATAATCATAAATTGGTTGAGCAAAACAATACTGTTTTTAGTATAGAACTGCTGCCTAAAGAGGATGCAGCTGTTGTTTGGGGTAAAGTTGTGATGCAAGTTAGCAAAGAGTATTTATTGCCATTAAATACTCTCTATTATGATGAAGATGATTTGTTGATTAGAACACTCAAATATAAAAAGTTTAAAAAATTATCAGACCGTATTTATCCTACTTATTGGGAGATGAAGCCACAAACTAAAGATAAAAAAGACCATCAAACTATTGTTATTGTAGAAGAGGCTGAGTTTGATAAAGAGATTGATTCTTCATATTTTAGCAAAAGAGCATTAAAGAGGTATTCAAAGTAGATATCATGAAACCATATTTAGCAATTGCACTTAAAAGTATCAGAGCAAACTTAAGCCGTTCAATTGTCACTATATTTCTTACAACATTTAGCACGGTAGTTTTGATTTTTGCATCAACACTGATGGATGGTGAACATAAAACTATGTTAAAAAATGCCGTTGAAGTTTATCCTGGATATATCCAAATCACAAATAGAGAGTTTAGAAATCATCCAAGTTATGATAATCTTATTTTTGATGAAAAATCTACAATTGACAAATTAAAACTTCACAGTGATATCGCTGTTATCACTTCACGGTTTGAAACTTCCGCTCTTTTTTCTTCAGACACTAAAACAATCGGTGCAATGATTACAGGAGTTGAGCCAAAATCAGAGAGTCAGGTTTCAAAACTTAAAACTGCTTTGGTGGAAGGCTCATATCTGGATGCAAATGATACTAATGCACTCTATATTGGCAAAGAGTTAGCTAAGAGACTCAAAGTTAGACTTGGAGATAAACTCTCTTTTATCTCTAGTGGAGCTGATTACTCTTTTTGTGCAGACAATGTCATCGTTAAAGGGATTTTTGAGACTGGGCTTTATGAGTTTGATGCAAATAGTGCATTTTTAAATAAAAGTTATTTTGATGAAGTTTTCACAAGCGAAAATTTTGCTACTCATATCATCGTCCTACCAAAAGATACCAGCAATTCACTCTCCATTAGTCAAAATATTCAAAAAGAGTTGGATAAATCACTTGTAAGTGAGAGTTGGGAAGAGTTTATGGACTCTTTGGTAAAGGCGATGGAGCTTGATTCGATATTTGGATATTTTACGCTTGGTATCTTTTTTATCGTTATCTTTTTTGTTATTTTGATTTATACACTGCTTGTTGTTTTTTCAAGAGTAAAGGAGATTGGAGTTTTAAGAGCTATTGGTACTACTTCAAAAGAGGTTTTAACTATGCTTGTATTTGAGAGTGCTATTTTATCATTTATCAGTGTTGTTATTGGTGGAGCGATAGGGGCGTATTTAGCATACTATTTTCATATCAATCCTATTGAACTAGGAGCCGAGTATCAAGAGCAGTTTAAACAGTATGGAATAATGAGTACAGCATTACCGACTGATTTTAACCTTGTAACAATCGCAAGAGATATGATTATTATGTTTATTTTAGGTGTTTTGAGTACACTTTATCCAATTTTAAAAATAAATTCTCTTACTCCTTCAGAGGCTATGCGTCATGTTTAAACTTATATATAAAACGGCTATATTATCACTTCTTAGACGAAAGATGCGTACTTTCTTGGCGATTTTTATGATTGCATCTTCATTGTGGGGGTTGATGTTTATGCTGGGAATTTATGATGGTATGATGAAACAAATGGTTGACAATGCTCTTCGGAGTGATTGTGGTGATGTTACGATTTATAGTAAAAATTTTAGAAGTGACAATGATATCAAACTATATATCCAAAACTCTAAAGAGATTTTAAAAGAGATAGAACAAAACCAAGAGATTAAAAGCCATGTGCAAAGAGTCCTTAGTGATGGACTTATAGCGACTGCTAAATACTCAAAAGGAATAAAAATTTATGGAATTGACCTTGAAAGTGAACAAAAACAAGCCAATTTAAGTGGATACATCAAAAAGGGAACTTATAGTTTTGGTAAAAATGATAAAGGTGCTATCATCGGTGCTACTTTGGCAAAAAAACTCAAACTCTCTGTTGGCAAAAAAATTATCCTCTCTGCACAAAACAGTGACAACGAGATCAACTCCATAGCACTTAAAGTTACTGGAATTATCAAAACAAATAATATGCATCTTGACGGTATCGCTGTTTTTATCCCTATGCAAGTTGCTCAAAGATTTTTGAATATCGATGGAGTTATGCAAATCTCTATGATTTTTAAAGATAAAACCAAGATTGTAGCTTTTCAAAAAGTTATGCAAGAAAAACACAAAGAGCTAGAAATTTTTAGATGGGATGAGCTTTACCCTGCCCTAATGCAGAGTTTAGTAATGATGAAACAGTATAGCTTTATCTCTTATATCCTTATATTTTT
>JAMONX010000109.1 GCA_027066435.1 Campylobacterales bacterium | reverse complement strand
AAGTGGGGTCAAACTATCCACACTAGCTATTTTCCACAAAACACAACAGACCTTATAAAAGGCGACATAAACCTTTATAGTTGGCTACAAGGTTTTAGTAAAGATTGGCATATTGATGAGATTAGGAAATGTCTTGGTAGGATGCTATTTACTGGTGAGGATCAAGAGAAAAAAGTAGAGACAATTTCAGGTGGAGAGAAGCATAGAATGATGCTATCAAAAATGATGATGGATGATGCAAATATGATTATCTTAGATGAGCCTGACAACCATCTAGATCTTGAAGCGATTATAGCACTTGGAGAAGCTTTGTACAATTATGCGGGTAATGCTATTTGTGTTACTCACGATAGAGAGTTAATAGACGCATTTGCAAATAGAATTATCGAACTAAAACCTGATGGTAGTGTGATTGATTTTAAAGGTGGATTTGAAGAGTATAAAGAGAAAATGGGACAAAAATAGTTGTCCTAATTTCTCATATCATTTATAATTTTACTGCTTGAGACCATTCCGACGTACTCACCTTTTTTATTGCCATCTTTGTCAAACATAAGCATAAACGGTATCTCACCGCCCCAGTTAGTATTTGCCTTTATGAAGCTTACTATATCCCAAGCATCGTTTAAGTTTATGACGGGATAATTTACATTGTTTTTTAGAAGAAACTTTGCAAGTTCATCATTTTCCATTGGCATCTGTACTTGTACTGCTATGATTTGTAGTTTATCTTTGTTCTGTTTTTGTAGCTCTACAAGATGAGGCATTTCTATAATACATGGTGGACACATTGGTCCAAAAAAGTTTAAAAGAACAGTTTTTCCAGGGTATTGCTTAAAATCAAAACCTTTATCTGTGATATTGATATCAAGAATTTGTCCATCATATGTTGTAAGTACCATATGGTTTGACAAATCGTTATTTTCTTTTGCAAGAGCTGTGGATGCAAAGATTATTGTAAACACAAGTGCAAAAAAACTTAGTTTTTTCATTGAAATTCCTTATATTTTGAAAAATTTAACCTATCAGTCTATTATTTTAGTGATTAAATGTGCATTAATCGTGTATAATACATATTTAAAGAAAACAAAAGGTAAATGGTGAAATTAACGCATCTAGATGAAAATGATAGACCAAAGATGGTTGATGTCTCAGATAAAGATGAGACATCAAGAGTAGCAGTTGCAAGTGGAAAGATAAGTATGAGCCAAAAAGCTTATGATATGATAGTGAGCAACCAAACCAAAAAAGGTCCTGTACTTCAAACAGCAGTCATTGCAGCTATACAAGGTGCAAAGAGTACAAGTTCACTTATCCCGATGTGTCACCCATTGATGCTAACATCGGTAAAGTGTGATATAGAAGAGATAGTTTCACTTCCAGGCTTCAAACTAGAGGTAAAAGCGAAACTTTGCGGAAAAACAGGTGTTGAGATGGAAGCATTGACTGGTGTTAGTGTTGGACTTTTGACGATATATGATATGGCAAAAGCGATTGACAAATCAATGGTTATCTCTGATATCCAACTAGAATCAAAAAGTGGAGGAAAAAGCGGTGATTTCATTAGATGATAAAAAAGTAGAACTTACATATCCATGCAGATGGAACTATAAAGTGATTATTGAGTCTCATTTGGAGATAAGTCCTATA
>JAMONX010000108.1 GCA_027066435.1 Campylobacterales bacterium | reverse complement strand
GCATCTGCTCATCTGCTAAAAACACCTCAAAACTTTCTTGGTCATTTTTATTTTCAACTGGTGCAAACAACTCTTCAAGATAACTATAAAATGTCTTTATCTTCGCTATCTCATCTTTGATATCAAACACCACCCCGATGATATCATCTTCATCAAAGTCAGCCAAGCCCGAATAATCACTCAAAGCCTTATCCAAATCTCCAAGCAACCCACGATAATCAATGATAAAACCATAATCTTTACCATCATAAAGCCTATTTACTCTTGCGATTGCTTGCAGGAGATTGTGCTCTTTTAGATATTTATCTATATAAAGCACTTGAGCACGAGGAGCATCAAAACCTGTAAGTAGCTTATCTACCACGATAAGAAGTTCTATCTCCTCACCATATACAAACTGATCTTTTATCTTATCCAGATACTGCTCTTCATCACCATACTCTTTGATAATTTTTTGCCATGCCGTTAAAACATATGCTTTATTTTCGTCACTCTCATCAACTTCACTATGCCCTTCTCTACTATCAGATGCAGAGATAACAAAAGCTGTTTTGATATCTCCTTCTTCTTCAAAAAGCTGATGATACTTGATAGCTTCATACTTACTGCTAGTAGCCAACATCGCTTTAAATCCAGTCCCTTGGATGTAGGTTTTAAAGTGTTCGTTTATATCTAGCATGATAGCCTCTAGTCGTCTCTCACTCGAAGCTACTCTTTGAAATCTAGCCCACTTCTTTTTGAGATCTAACTTTTGCTCATCGTTTAAATGTTTAGAAATCTTTTCAAATCGTCTATCAAGTCCACTTGCATCATTTACCCATTGTTCTACTAACCGCCCTTCATACAGTAGTGGCAAAACAGCTTTATCTTTTACTGCTTGGTTGATAGTATAGCGGTGTATCTCTCCACCAAATTTATCAAATGAACTCTTCTCTTTTTTCATCAAAGGTGTTCCTGTAAATCCTAGATAACAAGCATTGGTAAATACTTTTCTCATATCTTTGTGCATATCACCACCTTGTGAGCGGTGTGATTCATCTACGAGTATAAAAATATTTGGGTCATCTAGTATCACTTTCTCTTTTTTGACTGTTTCAAATTTATGTATCAGTGTGGTTATGACTGACTTACCTGAGTGTAAAAGTTTTATAAGATTGTGTCCTGACCTTGCACGATGAGCTGATACTTCATTTGATTTGAAAGTGTTGTGTATTTGTTTATCTAAGTCTTTTCTATCGGTAACAATGATAATTTTAGAGCCTACAATCTCTCTTTTGATAACCTTAGCAAGCATCACCATTGTCAAAGATTTTCCACTTCCTTGGGTATGCCATATAAGCCCACCTGCTCTTATGCCAACATTGTCTATGGTTTGTATTCGTTTTAAGATACTTTTGATAGCAAAGTATTGTTGGTATCGTGCTATCTTTTTTACTTTAGCATCAAAGATGACATAGGTATGGAGAAGTTCTAAAACTCTCTTTTTACTAAAGAGTGAAAAAAGTGTTTTATCTAGCTTACTTGCTGTTCTGCCACTTATGAGATGATGCACATCAAGCTTCTCTTCCTCTTCCCATACTGCATAGAATTTTTCAGGTGTACCAATAGTCGCATACTGTGGTGAATGGTTGTTAGCTGCTAAAGTGATTTGGATATATTTAAAAAGTGTAGGTATCTCTTTTTCACCTTGATTTCTAATCATCTGTGAGATACCTTGTGCTGTTTTTTCACTAGACTTTTTAAGTTCAATCACCCCAAAAGGGATACCATTTATAAACAGTACAATATCAGGTCGCCTTGTTTTTTCACTCTCATTTTTAGTTACCCTATCTACTATAAACTCCTCGGTAAAATGAAAAACATTATTTTCAAAATGTTTATAATCGATATAAAAGAGAGAAAAACTTTTTTGCACTCCATCGATAAGCTCCTCCATATAGGAGTTTCCAAGCAGTAGCTGATCACTTATCTTTTGATTGGCAGTCATGAGTCCTTCATTGAGCGGTACATCAAGCTCATCGATAGCTTTGGCGATATTTTTAGGAGAGAAGTTGTAGCTTGTGCCTTTATACTCAAAAGAATTTATCTTTTGTAGTTGTGCTAAGAGGATATCTTTTAGTACAACTTGACTTGTGTTAGCTCTATGTTTTTGCATCTCATTTTGAGGGATGAAAGTGTAGCCTAAATTTTTGAGAAGTGTTATGGTGTTTTGTTGTATTTGGTTTTCGCTTGTATTTGGTGTCATGCTATCCCTTCATTTCCCTTATTAAAGTTTAGAGTATTAAAATTACATATGGAATTCCTTATGTAAACTTGGTATCATAAAGTTACATAAGGAATTCTATATGTAAACTTACAATCTATCATTTGCTATAAATATCTAAATATTTTTTAAATACAAAAAGTTTATTGCGTTGATAGCCTGTTATCTCTACTAAAATATCATTTTTTTCAAACTCCTTAACAAGCTTACTAGCTGTCTGATGAGTAACCTCTATAGCTTCTGCCATCTCACTCACTGTACTTATAGGCTTTTGATATATGTACCCCAATAGTTTACTTGCATTATGTGCCCTCTTGCCAAAAGTTATCATCAATCCATCCATTTCATTTTTTAACTTTATAATCTTCTCAAATGTTACAACACCACTTTGAGCAGTCACAATAACTGTTTCTAAAAAGAATTTGATCCAAGAGGATAGGTCATTTTTCTCCCGTACATTTGTAAGTGAATCATAGTAGAGGTTTTTATGCTTCTCTATAAAAGCAGATAGATAAAGAGCAGGTTTTTTGAGTAGCCCGTTGCTTACAAGATAAAGTGTTATCATAAGCCTTCCTATACGACCATTTCCATCTAAAAATGGATGTATCGTTTCAAACTGATAGTGTGCTATGGCTATCTTTATGAGATGTGGAACTTGCAACTCCTCATTGTGTAAAAACTTTTCCAAATCTCCCATAAGTTCAGATACTTCATCATGTTTTGTGACTTTCTAAACTCTCCTGGTTGTTTATTTTCCCCTCTAACACTATCTAGCAATATACGATGAACATCTCTGATAAGACGACTACTAAGAGGAATAGTATCGAGTTTTTCTATCGCATATTTTATAGCATGGATATAGTTTTGCACCTCTTGCCAGTCATCTCTCTTTTGGGGATCTATCTGCTCTTTTTCTACCAAAACTTCATCTATTTCTGTTTTAGTACCCTCTATTTTGCTTGATGTGTTTGCCTCTTTAGTGATGTGCATTTGTATAAATATATCTACATTTGGCACCATCATAGTGTATGCATTGAGTTCACCCAATGCTCTTGTTGCATCTTCAAGCATTATGTTTATCTGAGGGTCATCCCATACAAAAGTATGATTTATCTTTGATGGGGAGAAACTTTTGTATTGATATTGTTTTTTATACACACCCGCTTGAAAGTTTGTTAAGTTCATAGTAAAATCCTCCTATCTATTTTTTTATGATTTTGTGTTGGATTATGTTCATGTTTCAGCCCTCATTTTATCAACTATACAAGGACTATAAGAGTTTAAAAGTTTAACTTGTTCTTCTAAATTAAAGTTAAATTCAAAAAATGTCGATATGCTTGCATAAAAGTTCCCATCTACTGATAAGACTCCAAGGGAGGCTTCTTCGGATAGGTAGAATGGGTCATTTTTCATAATGGTCTTTCTTTTGTCATCATCTCTTTCCAATTATCATCAAACCCCATCTGGTTTTTATCTATATCAGGGTATTTATCAAATAAACTTATTAACTCTTTTTTCAAATTAAAAGTGTCATTTATGGACTTTAAAACATAGTTTGCCATCACAGCAAATGTAAAATACTTATCATTTACAAGCCCTTTAAATTCTAGTTTATGTTTTGGGATTTTTGCTTTTATAACAAATTGTCTATTCCATAGTCTACTATGGTGTGCTGATGTGTTTCGTATGTATGAAAACAGATGAAGCCAGTTTTTAAAAACAAACGATGGTAAGTCTATACCGTCAAGTATCTCTTTTTCTATATCACCACAGAGCAATGAATAAAGTTTTGATAATGTACCAAATGATATGATTTCCACTACCATCCATATAGGTAAATCTTTACCTTTATACTTTTCTTTGAAGTGCTTTACAAAACTCTCTTTTGAACGACTTGTCTCTTTAGCTATATCATGCTTTAACCACTCAAAATCTTTTGCTTTTTTAATACAAAAGTTTACATTTTCAAGATAACAAAAAGAACCACATTTTTTTGAAAAATTGTAGGCTATAGAAGTTCTTAAAAATATCTCTATCTTTTCAATTGCTCCAAAAGTAAGTAGTCTTAGTTCTCTATCAAAATGATAAACATCTATGATACTCTCAAATGTTACACCCTTTTTAAACTTATGTACTTCACTACAAAAAGGAAGAAAATAAGCACTCAAGCGATAATAACTGATATGTCTCAATTTTAAAATGGCAAATGCTTCATCTTTGATGATAAGACCACGAGATTTTAAAAGGTCAACTTGTTCTTGATAAGATAAATGAGGTTTAGTATAAAGAGTCATAAGCACTTCCCCGTTTGCACATAGTGTAGAGGTGGGAGAAGTATGTTACTAGTATTATCGTCTAAAATTGCTTTAAGTTTAATTAAATTATGATATTTATTCATAATCAGCCCCATTGAGATTAAACTTATCAAGAAACTCCATTTTTTTAATAGCAGAGTCAATAATTAAATTTAACTTATAATCATCCCATCTACTTGGAGAATAGTCTAATATTTGAATATAATGCCTTAAAATGCTTTTTGCTTTCCCCTCTGGCATGTTTTCAAATTTTTCTTGTTTAGATTTTAATAGTTCATTGTATTCTTTTTCATTTTTATTAGTTGCATCAATCATAGCTTCAATAAGTGCTTTATAACCCTTATGTTCAACTTTTTCTAATATAATAGATTTAATTTTATCTGCTTGAAGTGTGCCAATTATAAAGTCATTAAATATAGCTATATCATAAGATTTTAACATTTCAAAAAATATCACAACACGGATATGCTCATTGTGCCATCTTGGCTCTATAGTTTTAAAAATAATTAATATTTTTGTAAATACTTGCTCAATTTGCCGTAATGATAAATTAAAAATAGGAGCTAATATTTTAAATATTTCTAAATAATGAAAATCTCCATGTTGTATTGTTATCTCTTTTGTCTTTAAAACATCTTCAAAAGAAAATCTTTTATATAACATATCACAAAACTTTTCCACACTAGGATTTTCTAACTGATATTCTAAGTCTATAAATCTTCTCAGATAATTGTCAGTATCGATATTTCCATATTGTGATTTGATAGACTCTGCTAATTGATTTTTATCGATAGATAGTACAAATATCAACTTCTCTATCCCAAATATATGTTTTATCCTCTCTAAAAGCTCTATAGCATAAAGAGGTCGGCATCTATCAAGCTCATCTATAAATATTACAAATGGTTTTTTACTATCTATCTGTTCTATCACTCCATTAACAGAATTTTGAAACTCATCTAATATGTTCTTTTCTTTTGAATAGTTTTCAATGAGTTCTTTTGCACCCTCTTCACTCAGAACACCAATAGCTGATTCAAATCCTTTGTCTATATCCAAAACCCCCATCGTTGCACCTTTTAAAAATGCTGGTAAAGCCCTTTTGATAATTTTTCCTGAAATCTTTTTTGTTTGTTCAAATTTACTAGCAACCTCTGAATTTGTCTCAAAATTATCTTCAATATATCTATTTATTTCTCCGAGTATAGAGATTAAAGGTTCTTTTGAAAAGTCATCTTCCCAAGCACTAAAATATATACTTTCAACATCAAGCTCTTTTTTTAGATATGCTTTCCAAAGTTTTATAAAAGTTGTTTTCCCATCTCCCCAACTTGCATTTATACTGAGTACGAAAGGCTCATGAGTTGAGACAATCAACTGTGAAAGATTTTCAATTAACTCTTTTCTATCTAAACAATCATGAAGAAATATATTACTATCATCAATTTCAATTTGGTTGTTCTTTTTAATCATTATCTATTTCTCCATCTTCATATTAATTTTTATTCTTTTTCTCAACTATTAGTGGTTCCCAAAATAATGGAAGCATTGGCATTCTAAAATGCCTACTTGATATAAGTGCTAAAAAAATTACCCCTTCTTTCATAAAAGAAAAATTCTCATCTAAAAATCTTTTATCTTTTATTTTATCCATTTGCTCTGCATACTCTTTAATCTGCTCAGGAAAAACTATAGGAGCTTCTACCAATCCACATTTATATGCAGCATTTGTTCGATATATGTATTTCTCCAAGTCATTATCATGATACCAAATTTGCAAAGTTGTATTTTTATACATATCGTTACTTAATTCATATATGTACTTGTAATTTTGAATAAGCCCAAGAGAAACACACCATTGTGCTAATATAGGCAATAATATTGAAGTTTGAAATACCTCTTCTTTTACTTTTGTATCAGACATATTAAAAGCTATCAAGTCCTCAATAGCATCACTTGATATAGGTATATATTTACCAAAACCTTTGTCAGCAAAATCTATATGTTGTAATAAATCATACATCCATTCATTTATAAATTCATTTTCATCGTGAATACTTAGTAACAAAATAGTTAATGATATATCTATAATATGACTATCTAAAACAGGGTTTAAAAGGGTTTTATGATTTTTTATCAGTATTATAATTCGTTGAGTAACATATTTAGCATGGTCAAAAGTATTTTTTTCTTGGGATAAAACTCCTTCAGAAAATACTAGTAAACCAAAAAGAGATAATATACCTAGATGTTCAAAGAGTATTTTACTTTCCAATATAAAGTGATTTGAATTTAAATTAAGACCATTTTTCACATCTAAATTAGGATTTATTTTTGCAAAATATTCTTCCGCTATGTCATAATATGTTTTTTTAATTTTAACAAAATCATTTATAAGTAATTTTTTACTAAATAAATCATTTTCATGTAAAAATCCCCAAATATTCAAAATCGTTCTTTCACTAGCTAATAAAACAGGTTTTAGATTATTCGCATCTCTTGACCATGTTAGTAAAATGTTTAAACTCAAATTTATAAGCATAAGTTTTTTTTGAATCTTTTTAACACTATCCTTCTTTAAGTTTTGAAGAAACAATATATCATTAAGCATTGAATAATAATCATACATATTATAATCAGGCTCACCAATCAAAATCAAAGTTTTTCTAAATTTTCTTCTAACTTCGCTAGGGAAAATATTTTCATCAAGAAGATGCTCTTCAATCAACAATGCAAGTTTATCTCCACCCCAAAAGTCGTATTCTACTTCATTCTCAATACTATTATTTGTTACATAATTTGACCAAGTCATTTGTGTGTCTTGCTTGATTTCTCCACCTGAACAAAGGACAATTTTTACTGGCAATTTTTGATATTTTGGCTCTATGTGTGTTGAAATGTATACATCTTTTATCTCTTCTATCGAAGGTCGTATTGCTTGTTTTCCCTGATCCCAATCTCTTCTACCAATATTTCCCTGTTTAATAGTAAATAAAAATAACTTATTCACACCATCTTCATCTTTTCCAACCGATGCAACATCTACACCAAACTGTCTAACACCAACTTGAGGTTTACTAACAGGTTTAATTCCCATTGAAAGAAGTAAATTTGGCAACAATTCATCTAATTCGCCAGACTCTTTCATCATTGAGAGATAATCTTTGATAATAAGTTTCATTACTTCCCTCTTTTTTTAATGTTAAATAAATGCCTGCTTAATGCTGCATTAACAGGATTAAGTATTTCAGAATTTGGTAAAGTTATAGAATGGCTAAAGGGTTGTAAATATGAAGGCTCTTGATACGAACCTTTAAAATAACTAAAGTTACCTTTCCCATATTTTAAATTTACTGTAGTTACAAGTGACCTAAAAATAGAATTTTCTTCTGCTTTTTTCATAGCATCTTGCATTAATTTATGATTTGCATTATAAACCAATCTTCTATCATGGGTTGATGATTTTAATTCCTGCAATTTAGGGAGTAATTTATACTGTTCTTCTATGTCTTGAAGATATTTTAATAGTTTTTTTGCCATTTTATTTTGGAAAGTATTATATTCAGAATCTTTAGAAATTTTGTAACAACTCACCCCACCATTCCAACAATTTTCCACCTCTAAACCATATTAAAAAACAGAGACACCACCAACAATATTTCTAATAACTTCAAACTCATTCATCTCTCTTTTTCTAGCGGTATC
>JAMONX010000107.1 GCA_027066435.1 Campylobacterales bacterium | reverse complement strand
CTCTGGGGCATCTTCAGTAACTGGAGAGCTTAAAGATGTTGCTAAAAAACTAAGCTCATCTCTTGGTGAATTTACTTGTAGGATATAGTGATTAAGCTCTCTATTTGATGAGAGCTTAGCTTATGATTTTTTAAACAAAGCACAAGAGATAGTGAAAATACCCCAATCATCAATAAGCATCTTATCTTTTTTAAAGCCTCTTTTGCTAAAAAGATAATCAAGCTCATATTGGCTTCTGCGACGCATAATCCACTTTTCATTTTTATGATTTCCTAGAACATTGGCTATCTGTTCTAGTTGTGGATGCCATGGTTGTCCGGTGTAGAGTAAAAAGCCATCATCTTGCATGATAGATGCAACACCATCTATTGCATTTGAAATCAAAGTATTGTCTTCAAAAAGTTCAAAAACACCTGAAATTATCACTATATTTGGATTAAATATTTTGCTATCATAATTTGTTTTATCAAAAGCATCACTTTGTGAATATTTGATATTTGTCAAATTATGACTTTTTGCTAACTCTCGTCCTTCATTGATATTTTGCTCCCCATAATCTCTTACTTGTATCTCTACTTGGGGATATTTTGTAGCAACCTCTATAAGATACCTTGCAGGACCTCCAGCAATATCCAATATCTTTATCTTCTGCTTCTTTTTTTGTAAATACTCAATCTTTTGTTCTATCATAGTTATCAAGTTGGCTTTTCTCTGTCTAATACCCCTCCAGCCAATGCTATTTAGATAGTTTTTATCGATAATTTTACCAAGCATACCAACTCCGCTAGGCTCATTTTTATATACATAGTCAAGTGTTACACCAGAATCAAACCCATATTTTAGCCCTATTTTCATGCCATTACTTAAAAAACCTAATCGTTTCATCATCGCTCTTTGAATAGAGTAATTTAACTCTTTGTAAATTGAGAGTGTTCCAAAAGCTATTTTAGCTTGCTCTTTTTGTGTTAGTTTTATCATCTCATCAACGATTAGTTTTGGTTTTTGCCGAAAACACTTTTTCATAAATAGAGCAATTTCATCGATAGCTTTTTGATGTTCATTTTCATATAAAATACCATGATAAAAGCCATCTAACTTCACAAAATGTTTAAGAGATGAAGAGAGATTTGCATAAAAATCCCCTTGAGTTTTGTTATCTACTACATAATCATCTGTTGCAGATAAAATTAACATCGGTGTTGCTATGAGATATGCATCATCTACCACTCTCTTGGCACTATCAAGCAGTGTCGTAAGTTGTCTTGCTGGTATATTTGGGGTGATAAGTGGGTCATTATCGTAACGGTTTTGTTCACTTTTGTTGTGTGTTAAAAATTTTGATTTGACATATGATTTGATATTTAGTTTTGGTTTAAATTTGATTGCTAGTTTTAAAAACTCTTTTGCAAAAGGAAAATATAGCTTTATCTTAAAAGCTGGAGCTATAAGAGCCACACCTCTTACTTTTGGTGCAAAATCATGTATCCAAGTTGAAGCTGTTACACCTGCTACAGAGTTGGCAATGATAAAAATATCTTCTTGGCTTTTTTGCTCTTTTTTACAAACAAAACCGACAAAAATATCCAAATCTCTCACCAAATCCATAAACTCATAAGTAGCTTTGGTTTTTGTCTCTCCGTGTCCTCTGTTGTCATAAGAGTAGATTTTATATCCTGCAAATT
>JAMONX010000106.1 GCA_027066435.1 Campylobacterales bacterium | reverse complement strand
CTTAAATTTTAGGAGTAATTATGAGAAAGGTCAAATTATTTATATTTTCACTACTTTTTACATCTCTATTTGTTGGATGCATAGAGAGATATGATTATGAGGGGTGTCATAAACCAATATATCTCTCATATGAAAAACTAAGAAGTGATTATCCTAAAATTTTATCTCCTAGAGAGATTGATAAAGCTGGCAAAATTTATATCTATGGTGATACTCTTTTGGTAAATGAAAAAAATATAGGAATCCACATCATAGATAACCGTGTAAAAGAGACCCCTATACAAAAATATTTTATAGAACTTCCTGGGAATATAGACATGGCGATAAAAAATGGATATCTTTATGTAGATAGCTATATAGATCTTATTGTATTAGATATAAGAGATATTGACAATATTGTAGAGATAAAAAGTGCAAGAAAAGAGGGAATTTTTCCATATGACCATCAACAAAGTATTAGTAAAGAAGATTTAGAAAAAGAGAGATGTGGATACGATGAAAATCGTGGAATTGTCATAGGTTACAAGTAGGAGATGGCTATGAAAAATATAATATCAATAATAACTTTAGCTATCTTTCTTACAAGTTGTGGCTCAACTGGTTCAAACAGTAGTGCAGTTACTGATAGTTCTAGTGGAACTGGGAAAGGTGGCTCTATGGCAAGATTTGCAATTTCAGGAGATTATCTCTATACATTAAATAAAAGAAATTTAACGGTATTTGATATCACTCATCCTAATAATCCCTTGCCTTATGCATCTGCTAGAGTTCCTTTTGATGTGGAGACACTATTCTCTTATGGAGAGCATCTCTATATTGGTGCAGAGAGTGGAGTTTATATCTATAAAAAACCAACTCCAAGTCAAAACTTAGAAAAGGTTGGAGAGTTTACACATGTAAAAAGCTGTGACCCTGTTGTTGTCGAAGATGATTTAGCTTTTGTTACGCTAAACAGTGGAAATTCATGCAGATTAAATAGCGGTAATAATGCACTGCAAATACTTGATGTAAGAAATCCAACTAAACCTAAACTTATATTAAATAGAAATTTAATCGAGCCTAAAGGGCTAGGCATCGATAACGGTATACTTTTTATCTGTGATGGTATAGGAGGTTTAAAAGTCTTTAATGTAGAAAAATATAACTACAATGATACAAATGAGACTAGAGTAAATCTCATTTTTGATAGAAATAGTAGCCTATCTGAGATAGATTGTTACGATGTTATACCTCACAACAACAATCTAATTATAAGTAATGGTAATGATGTAAGGCAGTTTGATTATTCAAAATTTCCAATGGTGGAGCTTGGAAGAATTAAGTAGATTTAAATATAATAAATTAAAAAGGAAAAATCATGATAGATAAATTTAAAAAATATTCAGTTATAGCTTTGGCTTCATTAGTCTTATTTGGTTGTGGTGCAAATGATAGTAAAAATGCAGATGTTATCACAGTTGTAAACAATGGAAAAGCGGCAACTATTAGTGGTCTTAGAAGTTTTGGAGGAGAGAGTGCGACTACTGAAAATTTATCTACTAGTAAAATTAGAAATAGTGCAGATAGTTTCTCAACAGATTCAGAGAGTGAGAGTTCTGACCAAATATGTCAAAGTGGAGAGATGAACTTTAACACAGCCCAAAATCAACAAATGGTCTCATTTGACGCAAAAAATTGTAATGATGGATATAGTACTATCAACGGAGCAGCAAGCATACAAATGTATGAAAATGATAAAGGTATGTTTGCTGAAGTTTTAAGAGATTTGACAATAAGAGATGAATATTTTTCACTATTTGCCAAAAAAGGGAGCTTTGTTAAATTTAATATTGATAACTCTAATATGACTTTTACAGCTAGTTTTGATGTAAGCGTAAACAATGAAGTGTTAAAAGCTAGTAATCTTAAAGTTGTAGCGACAGAGGATCAAAATAGTAGTTCACTCTATATCGCATCTGGGGAAATGTTGATAGGAGAGTACTATTTTAAAGTCGATCCTTCACACGATGGAAGCACAACTCCAATAGTAGCTGGAGACAATGGATTTGTAGGAAATGGTGTTATTAAACTTCTTGATGGAGCTGGGCATAAGGTAGAGTTTGCTGTTATTTCACAAAATGAGATAGCATTTAAAATTGATGAAAATGGTGATGGAGTTTTTGGTGAAGATGAAATTATGACTGAAAATATAGAGGAACTGTTTGATACAACAATGGATTCAGAGGAGAGTCAAGGTATGGAGCCTATGCACGATAGATGATGCTTATAAAAATACTATTTATATCTATATTGCTATCCATAAGTAGTTTACATGCTATGAACTTGGAAAAAGATAAAAGATTTGGAGTAGAGATCAATCCTTTTTATCTTCTTATCTTATCTCCTGGAGAAAATGATGAAACAGTATTGAGTGGGACTTTTTCATATTTTGACCATAAAAATGGTGCAGAAATTGCAATTCCTCTTCATCAAATGAAAATGGGTAGTGAAAAGTATGAACAACAAACTATAGATATACACTATAGAAAATTTTTAAATAATCAAGTAGGCGGATTTTATCTAAGCGGCTTTGCAAGAGCTGCAAGGCTTGAAGGTAAAACAACATATGAGCAAGAGTTTAATTATGCAAAGCAAACAAAAATTGGGCTTGGTGTGGGGCTTGGGTTTAGAGTGTTTTCAAGTTTTGGTTTATATTGGGGTGCTAGTTTAAATCTTGGAAGATATCTCACAAATGATAATGAAAATTTTAATATAGATGCATTTACCATAACAGATGATGCTCCTTATATATTAGATATTGAATTTTTTAAGTTTGGATACTCTTTTTAGCCCAAATTTGATAAAATCAAAATAAAAAGGTGTAAATATGTGTGCTTCTAGGATGCAAAGAGTATTAACAGCGATAATGTTAGGATTAATTCTCTACTTTTTTGCGGTAGGTGTTCAAGATTTTAAATCAGGAATGGATGAGAGTATAAACTTTACTATAGCGGTTATCTTGCAAACTTTTGTGATAATTATGATGCTTATCTGGGCTTTTACAAACTTTTGTCCTTCTACTTGGATGATGAACAAAGTTTTTCCTCCGTGTGAGTGGGAAAAATAGTTGAAAGATTCAAAAATAAGCTACAAAGATGCAGGTGTTGACATAGATGCAGGAAATGAGTTTGTAGAGAAAATAAAGCCCTATGTAAAGTCAACTTTTGATAAAAATGTTATAGGCGGTATCGGTTCTTTTGCAGGAGCTTATGAACTACCAAAAGGATTTAAAGAGCCTGTGATGTTAGCAGCTACTGATGGAGTAGGGACAAAGCTAAAACTTGCAATAGATGCACAAAAATTTGATACTGTTGGTATTGATTTAGTTGCGATGTGTGTAAATGATCTTATTTGTAACTTTGGGACTCCCTCATTTTTCTTAGACTATTATGCAACTGCGGAACTCAAAACTAATGAAGCTAGTGATGTTGTAAAAGGTATAGCCATAGGTTGCATTGAGGCTGAATGTGCGTTGATAGGTGGAGAGACTGCTGAAATGCCTGGAATGTATGCAAAAGGTGATTTTGATTTGGCTGGGTTTGCTGTGGGAGTTGCTGAAAAATCAGAGATGGATAGGCTTGGGAAAGTAAATGAAGGTGATATTCTCATAGCATTGCCAAGTTCTGGAATTCACTCAAATGGTTACTCTTTGGCTAGAAAACTTCTTTTTGAAAAGCTTGAGATGTCATTTGATGATGATTTTGAAGGGAAAAAACTTATAGATACTCTTTTAGAACCTACAAAGATTTATATAAAAACATTTAAAAAATTAAAAAAACATATCTCGGCACTTGCTCACATAACAGGCGGTGGAATTATTGAAAATCTTCCAAGAGTTTTACCAAATCATCTTGAAGCTATTGTTTACAAGGATAAGATAAAAGTATTGCCTATCTTTAGTTTTATGGCTGAACATATAGAAGAGAGTGAAATGTACAGAACTTTTAATATGGGGGTTGGAATGGTTTTGGTTGTAAACCCTGCTGAGGTAGATGCAGTACTTGCTAAAAGTGATGGTTATATTATTGGTAAGATGCAAAAGGGTAATGGAGAAGTTAAATTAAAATAATCTAATTTTTTACTAAAGTTAAAATCCTAAATGTCGATATTCTTTGTAGAATTAATATTTAGGAAATTTTATGGATTTTAGTAAAGCTACACAAAACGAGTTAATCAAGCAATTAAAGAATAATCAAACACAAGATAGGTTTTTAAATCTTGTGTCTAATATAGCCTATTTTTCTACAGATAAGAATAGAACTGTTATAGAGTGGAATGAAGCCTGTGAAGATCTTTATGGATACAAAAAAGATGAAGTTATTGGCAAAAAAATTGAAGAATTAATAATTCCTCACTATCAAAGAGATGGCTTTATAGCTGAATTTGATGAAAAAAATTCTATATTTGGTGAAGAGAGGGAGTATCTAAAAGCTGATAGCAGTTTTGTGAGAGCTTATGTAAATTCACTTTTTATTGATAATGAAGCAAAGGAGAGTTACTATTGTCATATCAGCTTAGATCTCTCTAAAGTACAACATACCAATAGTATCAAAAAATTGGTTGGAAAATGTGATATTAGCCTCTCAAAACACGCTGAATTGGTTATTATCTCATTTGATAAAAATGGGTATATCAATGACTTTAATCCTTTTGCTGAACAACTTCTAGGATACAAAAAAGATGAAGTTTTAGAAAGAAACTTTGTTGAACTATTTGTACCACAAAGCTATAAAGAAAAAACTTTAACTCAAATTCAACAATCTTTTAAATCAAAAAGCACCAAATTAAAAAGTGATTTACCAATTTTATGCAAAGATGGAACAAAAAGAATAATATCTTGGAATCAGTCATTTGTTCACAATTATGAGACAAAAACAGACTTTATGCTTTTGATAGGAGACCATAAATCACCAAGTGGCAGTGCAAATGAGCGACTTGAATATTTGGCAAACTACGATTCTCTTACAGATTTACCAAATCGAAATCTTTTAAATAACAGGATGCAAATTGCTATAAATAAAGCAGCAAGACATAGACAAAAAATGATTACAATGTATATAAATCTTGATAATTTTAAATCTATCAACCATACACTTGGTTATTCTGCTGGTGATGAATTGTTAAAGGCCGTTGCACAGAGATTTCACTCTCAACTGAGGGATTGTGATACTGTTGCTAGATTTAGTGGTGATGAATTTGTTATCTTATTTGAAAATGTAGAGGATGAGCTTAGTGCTGGGCTTATTGCAAAAAGAGTGAGTAAACTTTTTGAAGCACCATTTGTATTTAAAGATAATGAACTATTTTTAGATATCAATATGGGTATATCATTTTTTCCAAGTGATGGAAATGATGCAAAAACTCTTCTAAAACATGCAAATATGGCGATGAATAGAGCAAAAGATAGCAAATGTATAAATTTTCAATTTTTTAAAGCTCAGATGAATGAAGAGATTACAAATAGAGCAGTATTAGATGCAAATCTAAGAAGGGCTTTAAAAAATGAAGAATTTTTTGTAGAGTATCAACCACAAGTAGATGCAAAAAGTGGTAAAATTATTGGAGCTGAAGCACTTGTAAGATGGACAGGTCCTGATTTAAAAACTATTCCACCACTTGATTTTATACCTGTTGCTGAAGATAGTGGGCTTATTCTTGAAATTGGACATATTGTATTAAAGTCTGCAATTTCACAAATGCAAAAATGGCATAAACAAGGATATAATGACCTTAAAATTGCTATAAATATTTCAGGGATTCAACTCTTGCAAAGCAAGTTAATCAACCAGGTTGAAGATATCTTGAGTGAAACTGGATTTAATCCTAAATTTTTAGAGTTAGAATTAACAGAGAGTGTCTTAATGAAAAATATTGAAAGATCTTCAGAGATTTTAAAAATATTCCAAGATAAAGGGATACAAATCTCAATAGATGATTTTGGAACTGGCTACTCATCTTTAAATTATCTCAAAAGATTACCAATAGATACTTTAAAAATTGACCAATCTTTTATAAGAAATATAGAGAGTGATGAAAATGATAAAGTTATCGTAAATACAATCATTGCAATGGCACATAATTTAGGATATTTAGTAATTGCTGAGGGTATAGAAGATTCATATCAACGAAAATACCTTACAAAAATGAACTGTAATATGCTTCAAGGTTATCATTTTAGAAAACCATTGAGTGTTAAAAACTTTGAGCTTCTCATTAAAAAGGGTGAATATATTTTAGATACAAATGAGCCAAATGAAAAAATTGATTATGAGCTAGTTTCTACCTTAGAAAAATATTCTAAACCATTAAAAATATCATAATTGACGGTTATAGTCTTAATATCATTGACTTAATTCGTCAATTATGATACACTTTCACTTTTAAGTGAAAGGTCTTTATGGTTATTGCATTTTTAAGAGGTAAAAATAGACTTCTCTCTACATCATCTCAACAAGATTTTATCATATCTTATGCAAACAAACACTCTATTGCAATTGAAATGACTGAGATAGACAATACTCTATCGTCTAAAATCTTAGAGGATAGAGAACTTTTGCAAAACACTCTACTATCACTAAAAGTTAATGATATAGTACTTATATATGATTTATGGGTATTTAGTCAAAATGTTGATGAATTAGTCAAAATATTTGATTGTATTATAAGGCATTCTCTTATCCTTCATCTATGTAGTAGAGAATTGATTATTGATAAAAATATACCATCAGGAATTCTTATGAATCTCCTTAGTGAACAAAGAGAGAGAAATCTTGCAGAAAAAAAGATTGTTATGGGCAGACCTAAGGGTAGTTTTTCAAAATCAAAATTTGATATTTATAAAAGCCAAATTGTTATGATGATAGATAGAAAACTTTCAGTTAGTGAAATTGCAAAAAAATTAAATATAAGCAGAAGCTCTCTAAAAGATTACATCAAATCAAGATCACTTAAGGAATTGGTAGAGTTAAAAGCTACACAAAATAAGATAACTGATTATAAAATAGAACAATTTAGACTTCCAAACCCGGACGAATGTCCACTAATAAAAACAAAAACTAAAGGATAAAAAATGACAAAAAAAGAGAAGATGGCAGAGTATCTCAAAGGCTGGTCTCCATACAGATATAAAAGGTATTATACATTTATTGCAGTAACCCTATTTGCACTAATTATTCCTTGGATTACGGTAGATGGTGCACATTTTTTCTTGCTAAATTTCGACCATAAACAGATTCATCTATTTTTTACAAAGTTTGATATGCAAGAGTTATATATGATGCCTTTTTTGCTTATCTTTGGTTTTTTGGGAGTTTTCTTTTTGACAACTCTTGCTGGGCGTATCTGGTGTGGATGGCTTTGTCCTCAAACAATTTTTAGAATTATATATAGAGATTTGATAGAAACTAAACTTTTAGGAATTAGACGAAGTATTCAAAACAAACAAAAAGAGCCAGAGGGGCAATATGGGAAAAAACTAGTAGCTTTTTTAATTTGGTCTTTTTTAGCTTTTTTAGCTGCTGCAAACTTTGTCTGGTTTTTCGTTCCTCCACAAGATTTTTTCCAATACATTCAAAGCCCAGGTGAACATGGTGTTATGATGGGTACTATGATTATTTTAGCACTATTTTTGATTTATGATGTAGTTAAACTAAAAGAGGACTTTTGCATCTATGTATGTCCGTATGCAAGAGTTCAATCTGTTATGTATGATGAAGAAACAATCCAAACAATTTATAATACACATCGTGGAGGTCATATCTATGATACAGACCAGCATACGAAGCTTGCAAACAATCAAAAAGAGTTATTAGCTCTTGATACAAATAGTGAATGTACCTATTGTAACTCATGCGTAAGAGTTTGTCCAACACATATTGATATCAAAGCTGGAACACAGCTAGAGTGTATTAACTGTCTTGAGTGTGCAGATGCATGTACTGAAGTTATGGGTGCTCTAGGTAAACCCTCTCTCATAACTTGGACAAGTTATAATGCTGTTGAAGAAGAGAGAAAACCAAAATTTGTAAGATTTAAAACCATTGGTTATGGAATAGCACTCTCTATCGCTCTTATAGGTCTTTTCTGGATGGGTTCAACCAAAGAGTATATGTTACTAAATATAAATAGAACAACTCAACTTTATAAGATAAAAGATGAAGGTAAACGAGTTACAAATGCTTATGTATTTTTATTTCAAAATACTGAAAATAAAGATCATAGATACTATTTTGAAATAGTAGGAGATAAAAATATCATAATAGAAAGACCTTCAGAATCATTCATGCTAGAGGGTGGGAAAAAAGCTAAAAAAGTTGTAGTGTTAAGCACTAGAGAAGAGTTAGTTAAAG
>JAMONX010000105.1 GCA_027066435.1 Campylobacterales bacterium | reverse complement strand
AACAGGAGAGAGCAAAGGGTGTTATAGCAGCGAGTGCTGGAAATCATGCACAAGGTGTCGCTTTTAGTGCCAAAAAGTTTCAAATACCTTCTACTATAATTATGCCAGAAGCTACACCGCTTTTGAAAGTGCTTAGTACAAAATCACATGGAGCTAAAGTTATATTGCAGGGTGAGAATTATGATGAAGCTTATGAATATGCACTTCTTTATGCAAAAGAGCATGAGCTTACATTTATTCATCCTTTTTCTGATGATAAAGTTATCGCAGGTCAGGGAAGTGTAGCAATTGAGATGCTAGAGCAAATTGATGATATAGATATCATAGTTGTTCCTATTGGCGGAGGAGGCTTGATTGGTGGGGTAGGTTCTGTTTTTAAGCAGTTAAAACCTGATGTTAAAATTATAGGTGTAGTTGCTAGTGGAGCAGATGCAATGAGAGAATCTTTTGAAGCTAAAAAGGCTATCGATTCTGTAAGTGTTCGTACAATTGCTGATGGTATCGCTGTTCGTGATGTTTGTGAGAAAAATCTTAATCTTATACTTGAAGTTGTAGATGAGATAGTTTCAGTTGATGATGAAGAGATTGCAAATGCTATTTTATTTTTGTTGGAGAAGCAAAAACTTGTTGTAGAGGGTGGAGGAGCTGTTGGTGTTGCTGCTCTTATGCATAAAAAAATCAAGTTTAAACCCACAGATAAAGTAGCTACAATTTTGAGTGGTGGAAATATAGATGTAAGTATGCTCTCAATTATCATTGAAAAAGGTTTAATTAAGGCTCATAGAAAAATGAAACTTATCATTACACTTATAGATAAGCCAGGTTCTCTTATGGAACTTACAGAGTTGTTTAGTGAGCTTGGTGCAAATATTATTCAAATTGATTATGATAGAACATCAATCTCTCTCTCATATGGAGATGCAAATGTTACACTTGCTCTTGAAACAAAAGGCTCTTCACATCAAGAGGAGATAAGAGAGAAATTAAAGCTAGAGAGATACCGCTTTAGTGAAGAGATGCGAGGTTAAGTAACTTAACTCGCTTTTCTTTGCATCTGACTAGAGTTTTGTAGATTTGAGAAAAAACCATTAGATACTTTGAGACACTGTTTTGTTATCTCATTAACTTCATTGTTATTTAATGGCCAAGTTCTAAGTTTATATATATCGTCTTCTTTTTTGACAATGCTGTAATCTTCTAACATAACTGAAGCAAATTTATCGACAATTGTCTCATAATGTGCTAAGTCGTGTTTGTATTCAAAGATATATATTAGTTTTGCAATCTGCTCTTTAGTTCCCCAGCCATCGTTTTTTATCAAAAAAAGAATCATAGCAGGTACAAAAGTATCATTTTCTCTTATCCTAGCCCCAATAAAGTTTTTAAGGTGTTGATAGTGCATTTTATCTCCTTTGTATTGCACTATCATACTGAAATTTAGAAATCTTTGAATATTTTTATGACAAAACAGAGTATAAAGTTAAGAAAATGTATATAGTTGTAACAGTTATGACGGTAAAAGCATATTAATTATGAAACGAATTGGTTCAAAAATGATACCAGATAGTGGAGTTGCGATGATAATGATTAAAAAAATCATTCCATATGGTGAGATTTTATTAAAAAACTCAGCTACTTGATAAATCCCAAATTTTGAAAACAGATGCGAGAGGGCATGTGAACCATCTAGTGGTGGGATTGGAAATAGATTAAAAACTCCAAGAACTACATTGTAAATCAAAGTATATGTAAGAAATGCTTTTATAAAATATAACAAAAGAGAGTCCACAGGTGGTAAAAAACCTAATAAAATCATAGCCATTAAAGCTAAAGTAAAATTAAAAGCTATTCCAGCAAGACTTACAGCAATTGCTCCATTGTAGCCTCCATTTTCTATCACAGTTCTCTCGTTTATAGGTACAGGTTTTGCCCAGCCAAATAGAAATCCAGCACCTGAAAAGTAAAGCATCGCAGGGACTAAGATAGTACCGATTGGATCAATATGAACGATAGGATTAATGCTAAGTCTGCCTTGACTTTTTGCTGTGTTATCGCCATACTTATAAGCTACCGCACCGTGCATAATTTCATGTCCTATTATAGCAACCATTAGTGCTAAGATAAGTGTGATTATGTCAATGACTTCAGTAGTGTTCATATTATGTATCCTAATCCAATGGTTCGTTTGGATCTATATATTTTGCATCTTCAACAAGAGAATCTACACTCTTGCCAATTCTATCCCATCGTATCTGATAATCCCCATCCCATGAAAAATAGACAAACCAAGGTTTCCCTTCAATTAATCTATAAGGTACTTGCCCCCAAATTCTACTATCGTTTGAGTGGTCTCTATTGTCACCCATCATAAAGAAATAGTCTTCTTCAATTTTTGTTGGTGGGAAGTTGCTTAAACGCTCTGCATTAGTATTTTTAAAGGCAGCATCTTGGTAGTTGATATTTTCATCATATTGAATGCCAGCAAATTTATGCATATATGGGTTTTTTACCCATAATACTCCACCCATATCTTCAATTATCTCTTTTGGGTAATTTGCTTTTACATATTCATTTCCTTCATGGGGTTTTAAATAGAGTGTTTTACCCCGTACAGCTATGATATCTCCACCAACTGCAACACATCTCTTTACAAAGTGTGTTTTTTCATTTAGAGGGTATCTAAAAACTACTATATCGCCTCTTTTAGGGCGAGGACCTTCAATCAAATGTCCGTTACCATTAAAATCAGGTAGTACAGGAACTTCAACCCATGGAATATATGGTGTTGGGATACCGTAAGCAAATTTTTTTACAAAAAGATGATCTCCTATAAGCATAGATCGTTTCATCGAACCACTAGGTATTACAAAAGCTTGTGCCACAAAAAATATAACTAAAAGAACGATAATAATAGTACCCGTCCAACTATTTGCAAAATTATAAAATTTTCTAATCATTTATACGACTCCTCGCAGCTTTGATACTATTTTCTAAAAGCATAGCAATTGTCATAGGTCCTACACCTCCTGGGACTGGAGTTATGAATGAACATTTTTTTGCTACATTTTCATAATCTACATCGCCTGTGAGTTTTCCGTCATCTTTTCGATTTATTCCTATATCTATCACTATTGCCCCCTCTTTTACCATATCTTCTGTTATTAAGTTTACTTTTCCAACTCCAACTATCAAAAGATCAGCTCTTAGAGTGTGTGCTTTTAAATCTTTTGTATATATATGACAAATATCAACCGTTGCATCTGCATTTAATAGCAGGTTCATCATTGGTTTTCCTACTATATTGCTAGCTCCTACGATGCAAACATCAAGACCTTTTGGGTTGATATCATAATGATTTAAGAGTTTCATAACACCTAGTGGGGTGCAGGGTATAAAAGTGTCGAGATTTAATGCTAGTTTACCCACATTGAATGGATGAAAACCATCTACATCTTTTGTTGATGTTACAGTTTGTAGTACTCTGTCTGTATCTATATGTTTTGGAAGAGGGAGTTGGATGAGTATTCCATCTATGTTTGGATTTTTGTTCATCATCTGTATAGTTTCTATTATTTTATCTTCTGAGATATCATTTGGCATCTTATGGACTATCGAGTAAATTCCTATATCTTCACAAGCTTTCTCTTTCATCTTAACATAAGTATGACTAGCTATATCATCACCGATAACAACAACTGCTAAACCTGGAGTTACATCTTTTGCTTTGAGGATTTTAATATCCTCTTTTGCTTTTGCTTTTATTTTTAAAGAGAGCGATTTGCCATCTAAAATCTGCATTAAAAACCTTTATTTAATTTCGGGTATTATAACAAAACAAGCTTCCAATAAGGGTATCTAATTTGAAATTTAAAATAACGCTGTTTTTTCTTTTCATGTGTGCAAGTGGCTCTGCGGTTGCTGATGAGAGTTTTCTTTCTAATGACGAATATGCCAAAATGCTTTATAAAAATCCAAGAGGGATTGGGTGTAATTTGTGTCATGGAGAGTATGGGGAAGGTAAAGAGATATCGTCATATATCTCTAGTCGTGGTAAAGTCTCAATAATGGGACCAAATATTAATAAGATATCAATGAGAAGGTTCTTAAAAGCTCTTGAAAAAGGAAATGGTTTAATGCCTGAATATTTTTTAACAAAACAGGAGAAAGCTTATCTCTACTACTACATATCGAAACAAAAAAATTTAAAGGTATCAAATGTTAACAACAACAAAAAGTGAAGAGGCTTTTAACAGAGCAAAAGAGGTGATTCCAGGAGGTGTTGATTCACCAGTTAGGGCATTTAAAAGTGTTGGAGGAACTCCTATATTTATCAAAGATGCAAAAGGTGCATATCTAAATGATATTGACGGCAACAAATATATAGATTTTGTACAGAGTTGGGGACCACTTATCTTTGGGCACTGTGATAAAGATATAGAAACAGCAGTTATAGATGCTACTAAAAAAGGGCTAAGTTTTGGAGCTCCCACAGAGGTTGAGACAGAGCTTGCAAGTGAAATTTGCTCGATGTTTGACTCTATGGATAAGGTTAGATTTGTAAGCAGTGGTACTGAAGCTGTTATGTCTGCCATTCGTCTTGCTCGTGGTTTTACAAAGAGAGATGATATTGTAAAGTTTGAAGGTTGTTACCACGGTCATAGTGACTCTCTTTTAGTTCAAGCTGGTAGTGGAGCTGTCACTTTTGGAACTCCATCGTCTCCTGGAGTTCCCGCAGATTTGACAAAACATACACTTTTAGCAAAATATAATGATATAGAGAGTGTAAAAAAATGTTTTGAAAACTCTAGTGATATCTCTTGTATAATCATAGAGCCAATAGCTGGAAATATGGGCTTAGTCCCAGCAGATGAAGAGTTTTTAAAAGCTTTAAGAGAGATTTGTGATGCAAATAGTGCTTTGCTTATCTTTGATGAAGTTATGAGTGGCTTTAGAGCAAGTCTAAAAGGTGCTCAAGGGATAAGCTCTGTAAAACCAGATATCGTAACTCTTGGAAAAGTTATAGGTGGTGGTATGCCAGTTGGAGCTTTTGGTGCAAGAGGTGAAATTATGGATGAGCTATCTCCTGATGGTCCAATTTATCAGGCAGGAACACTCAGTGGAAATCCAATTGCTATGAATGCAGGATTAGCATCTTTAAAAAAGTTAAAATCTTCACCTAAACTTTATGAAGAGTTAGAGAAAAAAGCTAAAAAGTTGATGGCAGGTTTTAAAGACGTGGCTGTAAGTGCTAACATTCCATTGCAAGTTGATGTTAGAGGTAGCATGTTTGGTTTTTATTTTAACGATAATGGTGTTAAAAACTTTGACGATGCATTAACTTCTGATACTGATAGATTTGCTATTTTTCACCAAAAGATGCTTCAAAATGGAGTCTATTTTGCTTGTAGTCAATTTGAGACAGGATTTATCTCAACGGCTATCAGTGATGAGATGATTGATGAAGTTATAGAGATTGCTCAAAAAGTTTTTAAAGAGCTTTGAGTGAGTGAAAAAGAGAAACCAAAGTATGGAAAACTTGTAGAGGGAGCTAATCAGCTCTCTTTGGGAATTTCTATCGTTGTTGCAGTTTTGATAGGTGCAGGAGCTGGAATATTGATGAAAAAATATATAGGGTATGATTGGCTTTTATGGCTTGGTCTTTTTTGGGGAATTGCAGCTGCAATTTTAAATGTAAAAAGAGCTTATGAAAAGCAAAAAGCGGAATTAGATAAGTTAAAAGATGATCCTAAATACAAACATGCAAAAAAAGATTTTGATGATTGATATTAAAAAAACATTAATTTTGCTCCTTTGTGTTGATATCTTACTTGTAGCCTTTTCTATCTATTTGGGTGATAGTTGGCTCATAAGTTCTCAAAGTGCCTTTTTTGCATCTCTTCTTATTACCGTTTCCTCATTTTTTGGATATAAAAAGATGGTTGAAAAGAGAATCAAATCTGGAGATATACCAAAAGAGGATAGAGATGATTTTGAAATTATCGATGATAAGCATGACCTTTATGGGAAAGAAGATTTAAAAGAGGTTATAAAAGAGGAGAGAGCAAAAATTGCAAACTTTAAAACAACTGCTCTAAACCTCGGCAAATCTGCTGGCGGTGCATTGTCTGTGTTTAGGATATTGGCATATGGAGTGTTGTTTTTATCATTTTTATATTTAAATCGGCAAGAGCTTTTAAATATTACTGCATATTTGGTAGGGTTAGCGATAGTGCCATTTACGGCACTTGCATCGATATTTTTTAGAAGAGATTAGTTTTTACTCTTCTATATAGTTTTTGAGTTTTCTTCCAACTTTTGGGTGTTTTAGTTTTTTGATAGCGGAGTTTTCTATCTGTCTTACTCTCTCTCTTGTGACATTTAACTCTTTTCCTATCTCTTCAAGTGTTCTATCACTTTCATCACTCATAAGACCAAAACGCATCCTAACTACTGCTCTTTCACGATCGTTTAGTTGATCTAAAACGCCATCTATTTGGTGTTTTAAATCATTTTTCAGCATAAACTCTATTGGTGCTACTGATTTTTTATCTTCTATAAAGTCACCAAATTTACCGTCATCTTCATTTCCAATTGGAGCTTCAAGAGAGATTGGTTCTTTTGTGATTTTGATAACATTTTTTACTTTATCAACACTTAGTCCCACTTCTTCTGCTATCTGATCTAAGTCAGGTTCCATTCCAAACTCTTGAAGGTATTTTCTTGTTATTTTATTAATCCGATTTATCGTTTCAATCATATGTATTGGAATACGGATAGTTTTTGCTTGGTCTGCGATGGCTCGGCTTATCGCTTGTCTAATCCACCAAGTTGCATATGTTGAAAATTTATATCCTTTTTTATACTCAAACTTATCAACTGCTTTCATAAGACCGATGTTGCCCTCTTGAATTAAATCTAAAAATGGTAATCCTCTATTTGTATATCTTTTAGCGATTGATACAACTAATCTAAGATTTGATTTTGCCATTCTAGTTTTTGACTTATCCGCTATATCTTTACCTCTTTTTATCTGCTCTAATATCTCTTTTAAGTAATCAGGTTCTAAATCAAAACTATCTTTACTTGCTTCTTTGGTTTGAAAGAGTTTTTTTATCTCTACATAAGTTGAAACCATCGTAGCTTCAGGCACAGAAGCTAAAATATCATCTTTACTCATATTTATGATATTTTCAAGAATCTTTTTATGGTTATCTCTTAAAGTATCATTGAAAAGTGGTAGTTTGTACTCTAGTTTTTTAAGCTCTTTATCAAATCCTCCATCACTTTTTAGTGCAGTCTCCATTGATTTTACAAGTTCATTTATAAGTTTACTAGTAGGTCCTAGGTCAATGAGCCTATCTTTTAAAAGTTTTTTCTTATGAGCAAGAGTTAATGAAAAGTGCATCTTTTCTTCTTCGCTTGCATCTTCTTTTAATTCGACTGAAGAGGTTTTTATCCACTCTTTTTTTGCTTTCTCTAAAGCTTTAAAACTTTCAGTTACCTTTTTTTCTCTTTTATTATCTAAACTTTTAAGTGAAGTTCCTTTTTCGCTTTCTTCTACTTCTTCACTTTCACCTTCTTGTTCACTATTTTCTTCATCGTCAAAACTTCTAAAAAGCTCTTTTACTCGTCTCTCTCTATTTATCAAAGCTTCTTTGTAGTCTAAAATAAAATCTATCAAGTATGGTACGGAACAAAATGCATCTATGATGATATCTTCACCAAGTTCAATTCTCTTGGAAATCTCTATCTCTTCCTCTTTAGTAAGAAGTGCTACAAGACCCATCTCTCTAAGATACATTCTAACAGGAGAGTCACTTCTTGACCATTCAAGAAGCTCCTTCTCTTTTGTTAAATCAAACTCTTTTTCCAAAGCTTCATCTTGCATCTTTTGACGCTCTATTTCTCTTAGTTGTTTGTCTTTGAGATTCTTAAGTTTAGCTTTTTCAGCTGATGTAATCAAATCTACTTTATGTTTAGTTAAAAGTGATAATATCTTTTTTGAATTTGCACTACTTGGCTGTTTTGGAAACATATCCATAAGGTCTTCGTAGGTTACATAGCTACTTTCATTTGTACTTATTAAAACTTCTAGAGATTTATTAAGTTCTTTTGCGGTCATATACTCTCCCCTGAGAATTCGTAAAAGCTACTTGTTTTTAACTTTTATTTTTCGTCCTCTGTATTTAAGGCTAATATTATACTGAAATTTACTTATATTAAGTTAAGTAGTAAAATTTACTTCTTTTTTTTAATTGGCACAATTATTGCTTCTTTACCTCAAAAGAGTAAAATAGAGGTTTAGATGCAAAGTGGATATTATCAAGTTACAGGTGCGATGGTTGCTCAGTTTAACAAGCTTGATGTTACAACAAATAACCTTGCAAATGTAAATACTAGCGGTTTTAGAAGAGATAGCGTTGTTATCGGTGATTTTGAGAGACTTTTCCAAGAACAAAGAGATGTTTTGCCACTAGAAAATCATACAAAAGATGCAGCTAAATTTTTTAATCGTACTGTAAATAGAGTACCTAGAGTTGTTGAAGGACATACGGACTTTTCAGCTCCTAGTACAAAAGCAACTGGTAATCCACTAGATTTTGCACTAAATGGAGGAGATCTTTTTTTTGCAGTTGAAACTCCAAATGGTGTAAGACTAACTCAACAAAGTTCATTTGTCATAAATAACGAGGGAGTTTTAACAACAAAAGATGGGTATAAACTTTTATCATCAAACTTTATAGATACAAATGAGAGAGGTATTTCTATACCAAAAGATAGGTTGATAAAAGTAGATGAGAGTGGTAGATTGTATTCTAACGGGCAAGAGATATCAAAACTTTTTATCGCAAGAGCAAAAAATATCAAGATGTTAGATAAAGAGGGTGATAACTTATATAAGATGCAAAATATTGAAGATAATATCATTCCAATGGGTGAGGGTAATTTTGTAAGTCAGGGATTTAAACAAATGAGTAATGTAAATGCAGTCAAAGAGATGGTAAATCTCATAGAGGGAAGCCGTCTTGTTGAGATGTATCAAAAAGTTATGACAAGCCATATGGATGAATTAAATAAAGAAGCTATTACAAAACTAGCTTCAACTAGAGGATAAGGAAATAAAAAATGATTAGATCACTTTACACTGCAGCTACAGGAATGTTAGCACAACAGACTCAAATAGATGTTACCTCAAATAATATCTCAAATGTAAATACAATAGGCTACAAAAAACAAAGAGCCGAATTTGCAGATCTTTTTTATCAAGTACAAGAGTATGCAGGGATGCAATCAGGTCAAACCCTAGGCTCACCAACAGGAATAGAAGTAGGACTTGGAGCTAGACCAACAGCCATAACAAAACAATTTACACAAGGAAATTTTAAAGAGACAGGAAACAACTTAGATATGGCGATAACTGGAAATGGATTTTTCCAAGTTGAACTTCCAGATGGAAATACAGCATATACAAGAAATGGTGCTTTTAAAGTAGATGGTGCAGGAACGATTGTAAATAGTGATGGTTATAAACTATTACCAGAAATTGCAGTACCTGAAAACTCAGTCAATATCTCTATCTCAACTGATGGCTTAGTCTCAGTTTTACAAGCTGGAGAAGAGGAGGGAAATCAAGTAGGTCAGATAGAGCTTGTAAACTTTATAAATCCAGCGGGTCTTCACTCTCTTGGAGACAATAACTATAGTTCAACAATAGCTTCAGGAAACCCGATAGCAGGAACCGCTGGTCTTGAAGGTTTAGGTCAGATAAAACAGGGATTTGTAGAGATGAGTAATGTCCAACTTGTAGAGGAGATGACAGATCTTATAACTGGGCAAAGAGCATATGAAGCAAATTCAAAAGCAATTACCACTTCAGATGAGATGCTTCAAACTGTTAATGGGCTTAAAAGGTAGTGGATATGATTAAACTATTTTTCTCTTTGGATTTTTTTAGGGTTATTAGGGATTTTGATAAGATTGAGAGGGAACTTAGTATTCTTAAAAAGAAGTAAAAAATTATAAATTATTTTGATTATTTTTCTGTTTAATAAGAGAGATAATAAGATTTTTGTCTTTTTTGGATACAATCACATAAAAATTAAAAAGATAAAAGGTACTAAATGAGTCAAAAAGAGGCTACAGTTTGGAAATTTGGGGACAATATCGATACTGATTTGATTATTGCTGCTAGATATCTAAACACTTCAGATCCTAAGGTTTTAGCTCTTCATGTTATGGAAGATGCTGACCCTGAATTCGTAAATAATTTAACAAGAGGCGATGTTATAGTTGCTGGTGAAAATTTTGGCTGTGGTAGTAGTCGTGAGCATGCACCAATAGCACTAAAAGAGGCAGGAGTTTCTGCAATAGTTGCTAAGAGTTTTGCAAGAATTTTTTATAGAAATGCTTTTAACATGGGACTTCCTATATATGAATTAAAAGAGAGTGATGAGATAGAAGAGTTAGATAAGATAACGATAAATTCTAAAAGCGGTGAAATTACAAATATCACACAAAATAAAAGTTACAGATTTACTCCAATTCCTCCGTTTATGCAAGAGCTAGTTGAAAGTGGTGGATTGATAAATTTTGCAAAAAAAGAGTTAAATCAATGAGTAAATATAAAATAGCAATCATAAAAGGCGATGGAATAGGTCCTGAAATCATTGATGAAGCGATAAAAGTTTTAGATGCAGTCTCTATAGGGTATGAACATGAGTTTATTTATGAAGAGTATCTTATGGGTGGAGATGCATATGATATGACAGGTGATCCTTTGCCACAAGAGACTATAGACGGATGCAAGGCAGCAGATGCAATACTTTTTGGAGCGATTGGTGGAGAAAAGTGGGATTCACTTCCAAGAGATAAAAGACCTGAAAGTGGGCTTTTAAGACTTAGAGCAGAGTTAGAGCTATATGCAAATTTTAGACCAGTTAAAGTATATAAACAGCTTCTAGATGCAAGTACTTTAAAACCTGAAGTTATTGATGGTGTTGATTTACTTGTTATGCGTGAGCTTACTGGGGGTCTCTATTTTGGAGAGCCTAGAGAGAAAGGTAAAGATAGCGCATTTAATACTATGATTTATTCAAAAGATGAGGTTGTAAGAATTGCAAAGATGGCTTTTGAAGCAGCGAAAAAAAGAGATAAAAAAGTTTGCTCTGTTGATAAAGCAAATGTCTTAGAAGTTAGTCAGTTTTGGAGAGATACAGTTATAGAAGTTGCAAAAGATTATCCAGATGTTGTATTAACTCATATGTATGTTGATAATGCTGCTATGCAATTAGTAAGAGACCCAAAACAGTTTGATGTTATCTTGACTGGAAATATATTTGGTGATATTTTGAGTGATGAAGCGAGTATGATAAGTGGTTCAATTGGACTTTTACCATCAGCTTCTGTTGGTGGTAAAGTTGGACTCTTTGAGCCTATTCACGGATCAGCTCCAGATATTGCAGGGCAGGGCATCGCAAATCCTATAGCAACGATTGCAAGTGCTTCTATGATGCTTCGTTTTGCATTAGGTGAAAATAAAGCGGCTGATAAGATAGATGCAGCGATTGATAGAGTGCTAGAAGAAGGATATCGTACAAAAGATATATCTTCATTTGGTGCAAAGGAAGTTTGCTCTACTACTGAAATTGGTTCTATAATTGCTGATTATGTTTCAAAGTAGATTATGAGTACAATTACTTTAGCTAAGATTTATGAAAAGCAAGGACATATAGAAGATGCTAAAAAAGTTTATGAGGAACTTCTTAAAAATGACCCTAAAAATATTCAAATACAAAAAGCTCTTAAAAGGATAAGTGATAAAAATGGTGATAAAATTTCTTACTTTATTAACATGGATAAAAAAGAGCAATTTCAATCTTTTGAGAAATGGCTGGTAAAACCTTGGAATTAAAAGATATGATACTTCAAACTCTTAAAGAACTTGATACAAAGATAGAAGAAGATGGCTATATAGAAAAAAAAGAGAGTACAAAACCAAAAGAGATACAAGAGTTAAACAGTGATGAAAGAGAATTTTTATTGCACTCAAAAGAGCGTTTGGAAGTTCTTTTTAAAGGCTTAAGCTCGGAAGAAAACAAAAAAGTTGAAGCTAAGTTAAATTTAGTGATTAATTTTTTACAATTTTATCTGACTAAAATTGATGAACGGTTAGCAAAAACACCAAAATGAGTGTAGGATTAGCCCTCTCCGGTGGAGGTTCTAGATGTATAGCTCAATTAGGTGCTATGAAATATCTTGAAGAAAAAGGTATAAAAATATCATCAATTTCAGGCTCAAGTGGTGGTTCTATAATCGCTGGATTGTATGCAAGTGGTATGAGCGTTGATGAAATATATGATACTTTAAAAGAGATTGATTTTAAAAAACATTTGAAATATAGCATTACAAAAGGTACAATTTACCACTTAAGGGATGCAATAAGTTATTTTCAAGATATTTTTGGTCTCAAAGATATTAAAGATTTTGATATACCATTTTTTTGTACATTGACAGATTATGAGAGCGGTGAGAGTGTTTACAAAACTAGTGGTGATATGGTAACTCTTATGATGGCTTCATCCGCTCTTGTGCCAGTATTTGCTCCAATTGTGTATGAAGATAAGATATATGTTGATGGTGGCTTTAGTGATAATTTACCTTCATATCCTTTAAAAGAGATAAGTGATAAGATTATTGGTATAAATGTGAATCCAGTCTCGAAAAATATAAAAAACTCTATTCTTGGGCATATAAAAAGATCTTCATTTATAATGTTGCATACAAATGTAAGAGCAGGTAGAAAAATGTGTGATTTTTTTATGGAAATTGAAGAAATAGGGCAATACTCCATCTTTGATTTGAAAAACTTTGAGCTATTTTTTAAGTTAGGATACAATGAAGCGAGAAAATTTGACAAAGAGATAGAGGAGTTAATTTGAGTCAATATATATTAAAAATAGATTGTCAAGATGCAAAAGGACTCATATATAAAATTTCAAATGTTATCTATAAAAACGATTTAAATATTGAAAAAAATAGTGAATTTGTAGATGAAGAGTCAAAAAAGTTTTTCTTTCGTGCAAGAGTTGCAGGAAACTTGGATATGAATGATTTAAAAGATGAACTAAAAGCTATTTTACCACCAGATGCAAATATCTACATAGGTGTAAGAAGAGCCAAAAATGTTGTTTTGATGGCAACAAAAGAGTCACACTGTTTGGGAGATATACTTTTAAAACACCAAAGCCGTGAGTTAAATGCAAATATACAAGCTGTTATCTCAAACCATGATACCCTTAGAGGACTTTGTGAAAAGTTTGATATACCATACTTTTTTGTATCAGCTGAAAATCTTGATAGAGAGACTCATGAAGAGAAAGTTTTAAGAATTTTAGAGGAGTTTAACCCCGATTTTATAATTTTAGCTAAATATATGAGGATTTTAACAGGTACATTTATCAAGCCATATGAAGGAAAGATTATAAATATCCATCACTCTTTTTTACCTGCATTTATCGGAGCAAACCCTTATAAACAAGCTCATAAAAGAGGAGTAAAAATCATAGGAGCAACTGCACACTTTGTAAATAATGATTTGGATGAAGGACCTATCATCTCTCAAAGCGTGATTGATATAAACCATGAATATAGTTGGAGAGATATGCAAAAAGCTGGACGAAATGTGGAGAAAGTGGTGCTTTCAAATGCCATTGATTTGGCGTTTGAAGATCGTATATTTATAAACAATAACAAAACGATTATATTTTAATGTTTAATATAGTCTTAGTAAACCCAGAAATTCCACAAAATACAGGAAGTATAGGTCGCATCTGTGTAAATACAGATGCAAGACTCCACATCATAAAACCTATCTCATTTGATCTTGGTGAAAAAGCTATTAGGCGTGCTGGTATGGATTATTGGAAGCTTTTGGATTTAAAGGTTTGGGATACTTTGGAAGAGTTTTTAAAAGAGTATTCTGATAAACAAAATCGTTTCTTTTTTGCTACTACCAAAACAGATAAACCATACTTTGAAGCAAAATTTGAAGATGGAGATTTTCTGTTTTTTGGTGCTGAATCTAAAGGAATTCCTATGGAGTTTATGGAAAAAAATAGATCCAATATGATAACGATTCCTATGGGTAAAAATGGTAGAAGTCTCAATCTCTCTGTATCTGTTGGCATTGTGCTTTACGATGCAATTCGTCAAAATTATTAATTTTTTTTTACTTATCTGTTGATTTTCTAACAATTTGGTCGATATTCCTTATTAGTGTCTTGTTTAATTAAGGAGCAAATATGCGAAAACACCTATGGGTATATATACTGTTTAATATTTTCTTTCTACATCTAGTTTACGGAGATACGATTAAATTAAATGGAACATTGAGAGATTTTAATGCATCTCATCCTGACTTTGAAAAGTATAATGATACTGGTAATTGGGATTTTGATGGATTAGATATAGGTGTTATCGAATATATTTTAGGTAGTGATGATAAGCCAGTTTTTATAGGCTCTAAAAAAGATGAAGGCTATAAATCAACAACTACAAAAGCCAATTTTGACCAGTGGTATAATGATGATGCTACTGTTAATATCTCGATGCCATACGAAATTGTACTTAAGAAAAAAGATGGTGCTTATGTTTATGATAGTTTAGTCGATCCAATTGGAGATAAAATACATCCTGGTTTTTTCCCACTAGATGGTAAGTTGTTTGGCAATGAAGGAAGAATACATAATTATCATATGACTTATGAAATTAAGTCACGCTTTACTTATAATGGTGGTGAAGAGTTTGAGTTTAGTGGTGATGATGATGTTTGGGTTTTTATTGATCGTAAGTTGGTTGTTGATATTGGTGGTTTACATAGTAGAGAAGAGGGCAGTGTTAAGCTTGATGATTTGAGTTTAGAAAAAGGTAAAACATATGATTTTCATATGTTTTGGGCTGAAAGACATACTGTTGATTCTAACTTTAAAATCACAACGACTATAGAACTTGGAAAAACTGAATCAAATCTTGAACCTTTTATTTGTGATAACACTCTATTTCTTTCAAATGCAAATAAATTAGGAGTAGGTGCTGCAACTTCTGATATGTATTTACATAGCATTGATATCAATGTAAATCCTTTTTCATTTCCTGATATTGGTGATAAACATAACCAAACATACAATGCATTGGGGTATAGATTTGATAGTGATGGTGATTATCTCTATGCTACTTATGGCAAAGAGTTATTAAAAATTGGAAAAAATGGTGCTATAGAGTCATTAGGTGATATTAGTGGTTTGGGTAATTATCAAAATTATGCTGGCACATTTGATAGGGATGGGTACTACTACTTAGCTGATTGGGAGAGAAAGAATAAAATCTATAAAATTGATATAGAGTCAAAAGAGATTATAAAAACTATCACTATGAATAAGAGTATTTTGATGTGGGATATGACTATTGATAAGAGTGGAGATTTTTTATTTACTGTAAATATTGATAATGGTATTTTTACAAAAATAGGAATAAGTGACGGTAAGATATATGAAATAGGAATCCCTTATGATAGTAAAGTTGATTCTATTTATAGTGATAAGGATGGCAGGGTATTTATTATCGTAAGTGGTAAAGGATTTTATGAAATTGATATAGCTACTGGTTATAGATACTTTCTCTCAACTGTACCTCTTTTAACAGGATTAAATGATGGAGCAAATTGTAATAATGCAACTGTGCTTTTTGAAGATTTGGGAGATGCACCTAAGAGTTATGGAAAGGCAAAAGCAAAAATCATACAGACTTTAAAATTAGGAGAGTTTGTAGACCATGAGAGTGATCCAACACTCTATTATTCACAGGATGCAGATGCAGATGATTTAGATGGTATTGATGATGAGGACTCTATCGATATTAATGATTTAAATAAACTAAATATCGGTAGTAAATCTTTTAGTTTAGATATAAATTTAACAAATCAAACAGGAGAAGGTGCAAGGCTGAAAGGTTGGATTGACTTTGATAGGGATGGTAGATTTGATAGAGATGAAATGGCTCAAAGAATTATACAAAATGGCTCTACAAATGTTAAACTAATCTGGAGAAATATACCAAAAGATATAAAAGTAGGAAAGAGCTATCTAAGATTACTCTTATCAAATGTTACACAATCTGGTGAAGTTGAGGATTATGCATTTGATATTAAGCCAGAGTTACAACTATTAAATGCTTGGGATTTAGGGAGTGATATAGAGAAGAAAAAGATTTTTACAAAAAGAGTAAATGAAGATATCATTTTAAAAGTAGCATCTTTAAACCATAAAGCTAAAGGTTATGCTTGTAATGGTTATAAAAATATTAAAGTAGCATTATACTCAACATCTAGTAATTTGCAATTGACTGCTTATAAAAATGTAAAGTTAAATAATCACCATTGGAAAAATATAAATTTTGGCAAAGTGGATAAAGCATATAAAAGTGTATTTGTAAAGATAAGATATGAAGATAGGTCAGGCGAACTAAAAGAGATAGTCGCAAGTGATAAGTTTGCTATAAGACCAGATAGATATGAGCTAGAAGTTTCTACTAACTTAGTAGCTGGTAAAGAGTTTTCTATCGTTATAAAAGCAGTTGATGTTAATGGTATTAAAATTGGAAATTATGATGAAGATTTATCTGTTTATGGTTTTGATTTTAATGAAATCATATCTTCTTGTACTCTTGGAGATTTAAATATAACTTCTAAAACTAACTTTTCTTTGGGAGAAGCAAAAATAAAAGCTAAATATTTTGATGTTGGTAGTCTAAACCTATCTTCCTATGAAATAAATAGTACAAATAGTGAATTTGCTCTTATCGATAAAGGAGATGGAACTTCAGATGCATTAAGGTTTATAACAAGAGGTTCAAAAGTTACTAGTGAATTTACAGTTGCAGATGTTGATATAGTTAATAATCTTGTAAGTGGTGGGGATCATAACTTTACCTATTATTCAAATAATCTAGCAATGTCAGCAAGGCTTAACACAGCTGTAACTGCACTAATTTCAGGGGGAGGAGTAGCTAGAAATTTTGTGAGTGGGTGTTATGCAAAAGATGTGGGTATTGTCGTAGATTATGTAGGCAATACAAATTTAACTTTACCTAATTTAGCTCGTGGGGCTGGTAATATTACAAGCTTTCAATATAGAATATTTGCAGGAGAATTTATCAACAATGGCAAAGCAAACTTTACTCAACGTTTTAATTTTAATAGAGCTTTAAATGTTGCAACAAATCCTATGAAAATCACTATAGATGAGATAAATGCAACAGTAAGTGGTAAATCAAATATCGATACAGAAGATAAAACAACAATATTCTTAAATGCAAGAGCTTATGCACCAAGTCAAAGTGCAGTGGGTACTGAGATGATTGCAAGAGTATATTATGAAGCTTTTGTTCCAAATAGTATGAATAGGGCTAATTTTAACTTAGCCAATAGACCTGAGAGTGAAGATAATATAAATTGGTATATATTGCCATTTGACCCAGTGTTGAATTTTACAAATGCAAAACTTAACTTTACAGATGAGGTAAGATTAGGAAGTATTACCTCTCAAACTATTGAAGTTATATCTGATAATACACCTCATGGAAATAGAGTAGAATATAGACCAGATGGCTATCTACTATTTCATAACTTTAATTCTGTATCTCCTACTCAAAGCTTTCAAATAAGACTTTTTAGTAAAAATAATAAGTGGGAAGGCAAGGGAAATACTGGTAAAAATATCGATAGAGATCAATCAGCCAAAGGTCAACAAAAGATGATGTGGTAGAGTTAGCATCATAAATTTTGATGCTAATCACCAAATAAATAAATTTTTTTTACTTATCTATTGATTTTTTAGAAAATTTGCCGATATTACTCTATAGAGAATACTATTTAGTAAGGTAAATCATGAACTTTTTATATAAACTCTTCCTTTTAATGCTTATTTTTATAACAACTATTTATGGCAGGGGTGGAGGAGGACATGGTGGGGGAGGTCACGGTGGTGGCATGGGCGGTGGCTGGTCAGGTGGTGGAGATCCGATGGGCTCATATCCAAATCCTCCTGCTGGTAATCCTTTCACTTGTAGTGTAGATTCATTTGTTTTTTTCAGTGACAGTAAAAACTATCCTACAGATGCATATGTGATGGATATTGCAGGAGGTACATATAGTCTAGGTGCAGAAAATTTTTATTCAACAAATATTAATGCAATTGGATATAATGTAAAAGATAACTATATATGGGGTTATGATCGTGCAAGTCATAAAGTTGTGCGTATTGATGATAACTATCATGTTGAGAGTTATACAATAGCTGGTTTACCTACATATGGATTTCATATAGGTGATGTATCTCCTGATGGTATTTTATTTCTTAGTTCAAGAAATGATGCTCCTGGAGTTATATATAGAGTTGATTTAAATCCTGCTACTCCTGTAAAATTATCAAATATTAATCTATCTAAGACAAATCTAAATACTGCTGATTTTGCATTTCACCCAGGTAATGGGATGATATATGTTCCAAATAAAACGGATAAACACTTATATGAGATAAATCCTATAAATGGAAATGTTATCGATAAAGGGTATATGGGAATTGCTAGTTATAAAACATCAAATGTTACATTTTTTGATAAAGATAACAATTTTTATTTTAATAATAGTAATGATAATTATATATATAAAATAGATTTGACAAATACTTCACTACCTAATACAGCTTCACAATTTACAACTTTTGCTATACCTTCACAGGGAGATGGTGCAAGGTGTATATATGCACCTATGATTAAAGAAGATAAAAACAGCACAATCTCTGGAACAGTTTTTGTAGATTTAGCAGGAGATGGACTTTTAGATGGAGATACAAATATAAATGATAGAGGTCAAACTGGTGATCAGTGGCGTGCGTCTAGCGTAATTGTACATTTATTTGAAGATAGTGATAGTGATGGAGAGCTAGATTCTAGTGATAAACATCTAGCTTTGGATTTTACTACTAATAGTAAAACTACAAATGATGGTAGATATGAATTTAATGTAACTGATGGAAAATATTTTATCGTTGTTGAGTCAAGATCTGTTAGATGGAAATTTTATAACTACCCTCCTGCAAGTGTATGGGCTGAACAGACATATGGTCCTAAAGGTGGATTTTGTAATGATGGTGCATGGGGGAGTGTGAAGCTTTCAGCAGCTGGTAGTTGTTATGGTGGACGAAGAGGAAACTTTGATGATGGTACAAGCTCTGATGGTGTTACTATTTTATCCGATTTAACCGATGCTGAGCATGTTGCCTTGGTCGAGGTTAATGAAAATAATGTAACAAATATAGATTTTGGATTTTCATTTAATGTAGTTACAAATGATGAAGATACAGGTCAAGGAAGTTTAAGACAGTTTATTGAAAATGCAAATGAGATAAGAAATACAAAAAAGAGCAAAAATAAGATGAGATTTGTTCCAGCAGTTCCTCTTAAAAATGGTAACTCTTGGTGGAGTATTAATCTTGCATCCAAATTACCAGATATAGAAGATGAAGCGACTACTATTAATGGTATTGCTTACAATTTTGATGGCTCAATTAGAGATGAAAATAGCGGGACAATAAGCGGTGGTACAAAATTAGGAACGGGTGTGGATGCTCTTGCTGATAGTGGAGATGAACCTACTTTAGATGCATTTAACAAGCCAGAACTTGAGATAATAATTGACAGTAGTGAGCAGTTTGGTTTTAAAATATTTGCAAATGATATCAATATCTCTAATGTTGCGATTTATGGAGCAAGTGGAATACTCGGAGATGTTTTTGATGAAGATAATGGAAATATTCATATAGCATGGCAAGAAGAGACTGATGATATAGTCATTGAAAACAACTTTATAGGTGTGCGACCTGATGGAACTGTACCTGTTTCTAAATCTTCAGCTTATGGTATTAACTTTTATAATTCTAAAAGTGAGGATTTTAAAATCTTTCATAATTACATTTCAAGTGTAGGTAAAGGAGGAATTTATCTTACAGGTTCTGATATCTCTGATGGAACTATCTCTCAAAATGAAGTACAAAATGTAAATTGGTTTGGTAAAAGAGATGATGGTCTTGCAATAGAATCAGGAGTACATAATATAAGTGTTTTTGAAAACTATACTCATGATAATGATGGTCCAGGATTGGAATCTTATGAAGGTGGTACAAATAACCGATGGTATAATAACACTGTTTACAATAATGGGTATGGTGGTGGTTCAACAGAATTTTTTGGAATGCGTCTAGTAGGAAGTCCTGGAGAAGCATATCAAAATCATATTTATAATAATAAAGATATAGGTATTTTAGTACAAGGTACCTCTACTTCAGAGCAAAAAATTTATAAAAACTCTATATACAATAATGGAACTCTATCAATAGATTTAGATATAACTGATGATGGTATAGATGGAGATGGAATCAATTTTAATAATGGAGTTAAAGATAATAATAAAGCAAATAAAGAGATGGATTCTCCAGTTTTTACAGTTGTGGCTATAGAAGGTTCTGTGATTCATGTAGAAGGGTATGTAGGTTCAGCTCCTAGTCAGAATATATTTGGATTATCAATGATAGAGATTTATAAAGCAGACAGTGGTGAGGGTAGATGGTACCTAGGAACTTGTACAAGTGATGCAAATGGAAATTTTAATTGTGATATCAATATAGATACTTCAATTGTTAGTGCAGGAGATATGATTATTGCAACTGCTACAAGTTGGAGCAATACATCAGAGTTTGGATCAAGTAAAGTTATTGAGACTGCTATTGCTTTAGGATGCTCACAAAATGCATGGGTACTTAATGATACAAAAAATATTTATGAATTTAATCCAATAGATGGTAATTCTACGGCATTTTTGGCTCTTAATAATATTACTAATGCAATAGGATACAATCAAGCAGATAGTTTTGTTTGGGGATACAATAATGACGATGACCTAAATCAAACATTGGTAAGAATTGGTAAAGATATATATGGAAATTATAAAAGTGAACTTTTTGGAACTATAAAAGGAGCAGCAGGGCAGCCTGATTTACCTTCTAGTGCATATATAAATGTTGGAGATATAGATGCAAATGGACATATGTATCTACTCCATCGTAAAAATGCAAGTTTAGGACTTTCAGTTGAAGAAGACAACCTTTATGTAATCGATCTAAATAGTTCGTCTATCAACTATCTCAAAGTGATTGACCATTCTATAATAAGTGATGGTGGGAATGGATTAAATATCGATGATTGGGCATTTCACCCAAACAATGGAAAATTATATTCTGTATCTGAGACTGGTAGATTTTATGAAATTAATCCATCTACTGGTAATGTAAAGGCAAGTGATATCATTACTGGACTTGAAACAAATTCTTCTTACGAAACTTTTTTTGATAATAATGGATATATGTATGTATATGCTGCACATGCTGGAAAAGTGTTTCGTATAGATTTAACAGATCCTAACAACCCAGTACCAGAAGCTATACTATTTTCTACATTTACATCAGGAACTGGTGGTGATAGTGCAAGATGTAATAAAGCATCTATGGGTGATGTTCCGATTATGGTAATAGATGATGTAACTAATGTTGAAGGTCATAGTGATACAAAAGATTATCTCTTTACAGTTAGTTTAGATAGACCGGCTATTGCTGGTACTGGATTTTGGCGTACAGTGACAGATGGAGGTGATAACCCACCAGATGCAAACTATGGTGAAGCAACTTTCGCAGATTTAGATATGACTCAAGATGGTGGGGGCTATTTGGGAGCTGATTTTGAAACTGTACTTGTAGGAAGTACTTCTCATAGTTTTATAGTAAAAATAAATGGGGATAAAAAAGTAGAGGCAGATGAGAGATTTTTTGTTGATATATATTCTCCTGATTTTGCTGTTATAGTTGATAGCAGAGGAGAGGGTATTATAATAAATGATGATTACAATATAACTTTAAATGCATATACTAAAAATGATGGCAATATAACAACACAAGTAGTAAATAAACCATTTAATCTTGTAATTTCAGCATATAATCATACAACAGATGAGTGGCAAAAAGATGTAAATATTACAAGTGTAGATATAATTGATGAAAATGGTGAAAATATTTCAACTTGGAATGATCTTTTAGTAACAGATGCAAGTGGTAAAGTACGGCTTTCACACATTGTAAATAAAGCAATGAAAATTGCAAAAATAAAAATAGGTGGAAACTATGATGCAGTTTCTTATAACAACAGAGCGAAAGATGATTTTGCGATAAGACCTGATAGCTTTATGTTTGAAATACCACAGAGTATTAAAGCTGGAGAAAACTTTATCTTAGGTGTAAAAGCTTTGGATTACCAAGATGCAAATAGTATTGGATATAGTGAAGATATAAATAGTTCATTTAATATTAGTTATAGAGAAAATAAACCTGATTGTACAGAAAAGAAGATAGATTTAAGTGGTATTCGTTTTTCTAATGGTTTAGTCTCTACAGATATAAATTATTCAGAAGTTGGAGTGTTGGATTTTAATATCTCTGAGATATTGGGTAGTGAGTTTGCACTAGTTGATGAAAATGATACAAGTGAAATAGATAGACTTATCACTCCTACAACTGCACCTTCTATAAGGTTTACAGCAGGAGGGTTTAATATATCTGATTGGTCATTAAGCGATGGGGCTAAAGAGTTTACATATTATGCAAGTGGTAATGAGATGCTAGATATGGGAGCAAATCTTGAAGTTCATATACAAGCAATTAATGCATATGATGAGGTAGTTAAAAACTATACTCCAGAGTGCTATGCAAGAAATGTAAATTTAAAGATTGATTATGAAGTTCTTAATCCAAATGAAGAAGAGCATACTATCATGTGGAGAGATATAAATCCTGATGGAGATGAAAGTGGAGAACAAAATTTAACAGATAGTGTCAACAGTGTACATTTTAATTTTGATGTAAATGCATCTAAATTTATGCTAGGGGAGACAATAGAGAGTATAAAGATTAATTTTGACAGAAGTTCAAAAAAAGCAAAAAACCCTATCCGTTTTAGCATATCAGATATCAATGCATCTGGTGATGGAGCAAGTGGAAACAATGAAAAAGATGAAGATGTCGATTTTTATTATGGGAGATTACATGTACCAAATTATACTGGTATTGGAAAAGAGCATAATTTAACTGTATATCAAGAGGTCTTTTGTGAAGGTTGCGATAAAGATATTTTCACTTATGCTAAGGGAAGAGAGAGTGAAGATGGTGTAAATTGGTTTGTCCTTGAAGAAAATCAATATAGTACAGGTAGTAATGTTTTTTCTGGCGTAAAAGGAAATAATGATTATAAATCATTTAATACTCCACATACAATGACCGCCACTTACTCCAATGCAACTTTAGAGGGAGTTGATACAATTCGCTTTAGTCTACAAAAAATACCATTAAAAGATAGAATCAGTTACACCCCTAAACCTTGGCTCAATTTTAGTAGATTTTCAAATTCAGGTAGCCACCATTTTTATATGAATATATCATCAAAAGCAGAAACTTGGGCAGGAAAAGGAGAACAGGGTAAAAGTATTGATAATGCTGGAGGTAATGTAAAAAGTTATAACAAGATGGATTGGTAAATGAACAAGGTATGATGGGTATAGGTGTTCCATAGCTATGAAATTTATATTTGATGAAGAAAAAAAAGATATGGAAATTTGGGATAATATAGATATCACTAAAATAGAGAGTGATACCAATAATATCAAACAATTAAAATCAATAGCAAAAGATTATGTCAAAAAACATGAAACAAAGATGAATATTAGAATTTCAGAAGATGAGCTTGAAAAAATTAAACAAAGAGCAGAACGAGAAGGATTATCTTTTCACCTTAAAGGATATAGGAGAATAGAAAAACTGTAGATAGGAAATATCTGGTATAAATAATAAATTTTTATTATTTGACCTCTCTCATTACAAACACAAGCTATAATAGAACAAAATAAATCATATTAGGTTTGGTGTTTAATGGCTTACTCAGAATCAGATACTCGCTCAAAACTAATCTACCCTTCTATAAAGGATAGTGGTTGGTTAGAATCTAACATAGTAAGAGAATATTATTTTACTGATGGGAGAAAGTTATGAGACTGTTTAACATTGGTAATGAAGTATTAAATGAAGTGAATCAAAAGTCTTTTAAACTAGAACGAGAGATTCAAGAACTTACAGAGCAGAACTTAGCGATAGTTTTTGGTTATCAGTTTGTAAAGAGTGAGTATGCCTTAAATAACTTTAGATTAGATTCTCTTGCATTTGATAAGTCGAGTAACTCTTTTGTGATTATAGAGTATAAGAGAGATAAAAACTTTAGTGTAATTGACCAAGGATATGCCTACTTATCTTTGATGTTAAATAATAAAGCTGATTTTATCTTAGAGTACAACGAATGTATAAATAAAAATCTTAGAAAAAATGATGTAGATTGGTCGCAATCTAAAGTTTTATTTGTTGCACCATCTTATACTCTGTACCAAAGAGAATCTATTAATTTTAAAGATTTACCTATTGAACTATGGGAAATAAAACAGTTTGAAAATTCTACTGTTATGTACACACAAGTAAACCCTACTAAGTCAACTGAGAGCATCCAAACTATCTCAACTGATACAAATATCCAATCAGTCGCTAAAGAGGTTAAAACATACACAGAAGAGGAGCATTTAGAGGGAAAATCTCCAGAGATTGTTGAACTCTATGAAACTCTTAAAAGAGAGATTTTAAACTTAGGTGATATTCGAGTGAAGCCTAACAAACAAAACATTGCTTTTATTGGTAAGCGAAATATTGTAGATATTGTAATCCAAAGTAAAAAAATAAAGATGTACTTAAATATGAAATATCCTGATATTGATGACTATAAAAATATAGTGAGAAATATAACTGGTATAGGTAGTTGGGGGAATGGAGATTGTGAGGTTAATTTTAATAGTATCGATGAAATAGACTACTTAATCACTTTAGTGAAGCAATCTTATAAACAAAATGGATAACTGTTTATCGGTAATTCAAACTACTGAAAAAAATGATACTAAAAATTTTTTGGAGTGGGTTGAAACCCCACAAGTAAGGGGTTTCAAAGTGTATATGATGTAGTTACATCATACCTGGCATGCCACCCATTCCGCCCATGTCTGGCATTGGAGGCATTGATGGTGGTGTATCTATTTTTACATCACTAACAGTTGCTTCTGTTGTAAGAAGTAAGCTTGATACTGAGATAGCATTTTGAAGAGCAACTCTTGCTACTTTTACAGGGTCTATGATTCCCGCTTTGAACATATCTACATATTCACCAGTTGCTGCATCAAATCCATAGTTGTCATCTTTTTGCATCTCGACATTGTTCGCAACAACACCTGCGTCAAATCCTGCATTTGCTGCGATTTGTTTTAGAGGGGCTTTTAAAGCTCTACGAACTATATCTGCTCCGATAGCTTGATCTCCTTCAAGTGATATTGAGATTTTTGAACTAGCTAGTAAAAGAGCAGCTCCACCACCTATGATGACACCCTCTTCAACTGCTGCTTTTGTAGCAGATAAAGCATCATCAACTCTATCTTTTTTCTCTTTCATTTCAGTCTCAGTTGCTGCTCCAACTTTTATAACAGCAACTCCACCGCTTAGTTTTGCTAAACGCTCTTGAAGTTTCTCTTTGTCATATTCGCTTGAAGTTTCATCAATTTGAGATTTTATTTGAGCAACTCTTGTCTCTATTTTAACTTTGTCTCCAGCTCCGTTTACGATAGTTGTATTGTCTTTATCGATTACGATACTAGAAGCCGTTCCTAAATCTGCTTCAGTTACACTCTCTAAGGTTCTTCCAAGCTCTTCACTTATAACTTCACCGCCTGTTAAAACTGCGATATCTTCAAGCATAGCTTTTCTTCTATCACCAAAACCAGGAGCTTTAACTGCTGCGATATTTAAAATTCCTCTAAGTTTATTTACAACCAATGTCGCTAATGCTTCACCTTCGATATCTTCAGCAATGATAAGTAGTGGTTTTCCACTCTTTTGTGCTTGTTCAAGTACTGGAAGAAGATCTTTTAAGTTTGAAACTTTTTTGTCAAATAGCAAAACAAGTGGATTTTCAAGTACCGCTTCCATCTTTTGCATATCAGTTGCAAAATAAGGAGATAGATACCCACGATCAAACTGCATCCCTTCAACAACATCTAACTCATCTTCGATACCTTTTGCTTCTTCAACAGTGATAACACCATCTTTGCCAACTTTATCCATCGCATCTGCTATAAGATCACCTATCTTTGTATCAGAGTTTGCAGAGATAGATGCAACTTGTGCTATCTCTTTTTTATCTTTTACATCTTTTGCCATCTTTTTAAGCTCTTGTATAATCGCTTCAGATGCTTTATCCATACCTCTTTTTACTTCGATTGGATTTGCACCTGCTGTGATATTTCTAAGACCCTCTTTAAAAATAGAGTAAGCTAATACCGTCGCAGTAGTAGTACCATCACCTGCCTCATCAGCAGTGTTTGAAGCTACCTCTTTTACAAGTTGTGCTCCCATGTTCTCCAAAGTATCATCAAGCTCTATCTCTCTAGCTACAGAAACACCATCTTTTGTGATACTAGGTGCTCCAAAACTTTTTTGTATAAGAACATTTCTACCTCTTGGACCCATAGTGACTTTTACTGCGTCACTTAACTTTTTAACACCCTCATAAAGTGCTGCTCTTGCATTGTCTGAAAATTGTATCTCTTTTGCCATATTTTCCCCTTACTTTAAAATTCCAAGAATATCATCAGTATCCATTACCAAATGATCAACTCCACTGAGTGTTATCTCAGTACCTGAATACTTACCAAATACAACTGTATCACCCTCATTAATATTCCCATCTTTTTTAACTTCCGTACTCACGGCGATAACCGTGCCATTTGACGGTTTCTCTTTTGCATTATCAGGAATAATAATCCCAGAAGCTGTTTTTGCCTCTTCTTCAACTCTTTTAATCAAAACTCTTTTACCTAATGGTTGAAACTTCATATCTTTTTCCTTAGTTTAAATATAAAACACTTCATGGTATTGAAGCGATGTGATTGTACAACATCTTAAATAAAATGTCAAGAGGTTTATGGAGTTTTATGATGAAACTTTAGTTTTATCGACTCAATTTGATTTAGGGTGTCTCTAAAAACTCTTGATATTCATAATTTTTATTTTAAAAATAGAATTGATATAATATAAAAAAGGAGCAGACATGCCAAAATCACACAAGCTTATTTATGCTGTTTATGTGATTATTTGGATATTGTTAGCGATTAATCCAAAATATCCTGAAGATTGGTTACTTGAAAATGTATTGATTTTTATATTGTTTCCTACTCTTTTGTGGTTAGATAAAAAGTATAATTTTAGTCTATTTAGTCTGATACTGATTTTGATATTTAGCATTTTTCATAGTGTGGGGGCTCATTATACTTATGCACAGATGCCTTATTTTAATGATATAACACAATTTTTTGGGTTTGAACGAAATAATTTTGATAGATTTGTGCATTTTTTATATGGGTTACTTCTTTTTAGACCAATTTTAGAGATTGTAACAGCACACTCTACTAAAAGCCGATTTGCTCTTATTTTTACATTTTCGATAATTGTAACAATCGCAACGACTTATGAAATTCTTGAATGGTTAGCAGCAGTTATTTTTCACCCAGATCTTGGCATCGCATTTTTAGGAACACAGGGAGATGTGTGGGATGCACAAAAAGATACACTCTCTGCAATCATTGGTGCGATGATAAATTTTGCTATTTTTTATCCAAAATATAACTCTTCTTTAGATTAACCTCTATCAATTCCACACACCTTCAATAGCATAACCACAATATGGGCAAATTCCATTTTCATCAAGTTCGTTGGTGACATACTGCCCTATATATCCTTGTCGGTCAATTACTCTTTTATTGCATTTTGGACAGTATGTAGATTGATGGTCTTCATCATCGATATTGCCAACATATAGATATTTTAATCCCTCTTCTTTGCCTATATTATAGGCTTTTAGAAGTGTTGAAGCAGGTGTTGTTGGAACATCAAGCATCTTATATGTTGGATGAAATGCACTAATATGCCAAGGTATAGACACATCTACACTAGCGATAAATCTGGCAATATTTCTAATCTCTTCATCAGAATCATTTTTCCCTGGAATCAGCAGTGTTGTTATCTCTATCCAAATTCCTTTTTCATAGGCATATTTTACACATTCAAGTACTGGTTTCAGCCTTGCACCACAAATTTCTTTATAAAATTCATCAGTGAAGGCTTTTATATCTATGTTCATACCATCGATATATGGTTCAAGTAAATCAAGAGCTTTATTCGTTTCAAATCCACTCGTAACATAAATATTTTTTAATCCTTTTTTATGTGCTAGTTTTGCCGTATCATAGGTATATTCAAAAAAGACAATAGGTTCATTGTAAGTATAAGCTATTGATTTGCATTCTTGTTCAAGTGCTAATCTGACAATTTGTTCAGGTGGAAGCTCTTTACCTACAATTTGAGGGTGATGCTCTTTTGGGTATTGAGAAATATCAAAATTTTGACAAAATTTACACGAAAAGTTGCATCCTACTGTTCCCATTGAAAATACCGTACTGTTTGGTAGAAAGTGATACATCGGTTTTTTCTCTACTGGATCAACATTTACTGCAGCTGCAAGACCGTATACAAGTAGTTTGAGTTCACCATCTTCTACTTTTCTGACACCACAGATACCATACTCACCCTCATCAAGTTTGCAAGCATGAGCACATGCTTGACATAAAATCTTTCCGTTATTTAGTTTTTTACTAAGCCACGCTATTGACATCTTTGGCTCCTAATGATAATTTTTTTTTGCTTCCATAATTATACTCCTAAAATTCTAATATATTTACTCAGAAATTAACGGTACAAATACAAATCCTGTAAATTCTTGACTTTCTACTTTTGTTTTTGAGACTTTTGTAAATTTAAAGATTGAGTTTTGAACAGGTATCACAAGAACACCTCCAATTTTGAGTTGGGAAAAAAGTTCTTCGGGAATTTTTTTGGCACTAGCTGATACTAGAATTTTATCAAATGTTTCACCAAGGATGCCCAATTTATTACCTGCTTTTTGGATTTTGCAGTGTTTACCAAAATGAAACTGTGCGAGATTTTTTTGACCTATATTAACCAGTTCATTAACTCTTTCAACTCCTAATACACTCCCTTCTTCCCCAGTTATTTGACATAATAAAGAAGTTGTCCATCCTGAACCAGAACCGATATCAAGGATTTTGTCTCCCTCTTTGGGATTTAGATGTTCAAGCATAAAGGCAACAGTTGAGGGTTGAGAGATGGTTTGGTCTTTGCCGATAGGCAAGGGTGCATCTACATAAGTACGCTTTTTAAATTCCTCAGGTATAAAATAACCCCTATCGATTTTTTGAAATGCTTCAATAATTTTATGAGTTTTAAGTACTCCTGATAAAATCATAGTATCTATCAGTTCTTGATTAGCTTGCATTTTTTCTCCTCTATCTCCTCAAAAAAGTCCATTAATTCATCTTTATCTATCTTATTAGTTGCTTTTTTATAGATATTCTCTTCTAGCTTTTCCAAAGCATTGGCTATGAGTTTTGCTTTTTGAGAATAGGGTAGAAGAAGATCAAAAAGTGCTTGGTCTGTTTTTGCTCTTTTTATCTTTTTGACTATATCTTTTTGCTTTTTTTCATCTCTATTCTTATAGAAGTTAAAAAATGTTGTTAGCACAACTCCTAATATAAAGCCTATTAAAAGGAAAAGGTATTTTATATGGCTTGATTCACTTTTAGTTGGTTGATTTGTAGTAACTTTTGATACCTTTGCATCTGGAGTGTTGGCTACTTCGATAGTTGGTTTTGGACTGTTTTTTGCACTTTTACCACCTATTACCTCTATATCGATAGGCTCTGTTTTTATGCTTTTAGTTTGCTTTGTCTTTTTATCAAAGTACTCTAGTATGATAGTGGGTATAGTGAAGTTACTATCTGCTATCAAAGCTATCTTTTGAGTAAACTCTCCACCATATGTTTTATCTTTTAGGTTTGAGGTTATCGTTGGTTCATCTGCATAGACTATAAGATTATTTAAATCTATGTTAAATTTTTTAATATCATCTATGTTTCCTTCACCTTTTACTTTTATAGTGAGATTTACTGGTTTGTTTGCATAAACTTTGTTTTTATCTACAGATGCATCTATGCTAAAATCTCCATAGAGTTCTAGGTTGTTTGGTAGTGGTTTGATACCTAGTTCAAGCTCATTTGAAAATATCTTCTTCCACTTTAATCTAGTTGTAAATGAGTCAAAAAATGGATCATTGAAAAATGGGTCACTAAATATACCACTAGTTCTGCCTCTTGTTTGAACAGCTTTTGCGATGTCTGCTTCGATTGCTGGGATAGTGTAGTTGCCATCTTTTTGAGGAAAGAGAATATAGTGGAGTTTTTGAACTATATATTCACCATCATTACCTTTTTCTACACCTTCAACTTTTTTTATCCAAAAATCCTCTAGTTTTGGCTCTCCTAGTTGGAGTTTATCGGCATGAGCGTTTAGTTTATGTTTGAATGATATAGTTAAGTTTATCGCCTCTCCTACATAAGCACTACTTTTATCAACACTCATCTTGACTAAAAAATCAGAACCTCTCTTACTGGCAGTTGGCTTTAAAACTTCAACTTTTAATCTTTTGGTTTTGTAGCTTTTCCCATCTACTTTAACCTCAAATGGTGGAATTGTGAGTGATTTTGATGGTCTAAAGCTATAGGTTTTTGCAATCTGCTTTGAGATATTTCCATTTATAATTGTTGTTGATTGAGATGATGATGTACCATCTATCTGATATAATCCTATCTCATCAATCTCTGGAAATAGTACATCTGTTCCCTCTGCTGTGATTGTAAAATTTACACTTTCGCCCTTGTAGATTGCGGGAGCTGAAAGTGAAGCTTTTACTCCTGCGAATAGATTTACCGATAGGGTTATTATTAAAAATATCTTACCAAGGATTTTTTTCATCTCTTTGTTCTCCTTTACTATTTAGTGGAATCATTAGGGTATTTACCCCTCTTTGATTTAGCATTTTTTGCCATTTTCTCTCTTCCATGTTGGAAATTGGCGGCTGTTTTGTCTGTTTTGCTCCCTCTTTAGAGGCTTTTTCTTGCTTTTTATCTTTTTGAGCCTCTTTCTGTTTTGGCTCTTTTTTATCGTCACTTTTTTTAGGCTTTTGTTTCTCATCTTTTTTGCTCTCTTTATCTGAGCTATCTTTTTTGTTTTTATCTTTACTCTTGTCTGAGTCCTCTTGTTTTTGCTTCTCTTTGTTTTGTTTATTATCCTTATCTTTTTTATCTTCTTTTTTGTCTGAATTCTTTTGTTTGTCTTTTTTATCTTTATCTTTTTTCTTCTTTTTATCCTCTTTTTTCTTTTTTAGAAGTTCAAGATTGTATTTTGTATCTTTATCTTGTTCTATTTTTAGTGCATCCTCATAAGATTTTATAGCTTCATCAATTTTGTTTAAATTTGCATAACTATTGCCCATGTTATGAAGTTTTTTAAACTTTAATTTTTCATCTT
>JAMONX010000104.1 GCA_027066435.1 Campylobacterales bacterium | reverse complement strand
AAACGATAAGATTAGTTTCGGAGATATTAGAGTCAAATGGCTCTTCATCTATGGCTACTGTTTGTGGAGGTTCATTGGCTTTAAGGGCTGCTGGAATTGAAAATGAAAAATTAATTGCTGGTGTTGCCATGGGACTTGTTGTAGAAGATGAGAAATATGCAATTTTAACAGATATCATGGGACTTGAAGATCACGATGGAGATATGGATTTTAAAGTGGCTGGAAGTAGAGATGGGATTACCGCTTTACAGATGGATATAAAGCTAGGGGGCATTTCTAAAGAGATATTAAAAGAAGCGCTTAACCAAGCAACAGATGCAAGAGCTCATATCTTAGAAATCATGGAAAAAGCAAATGATGAGATAGTTTTAAATGAAAATGCCTTACCTTCAAAATCAATTTTTGATTTAGACCCTTCTACATTTGGTGCGATTATTGGACAAGCTGGAGCTACTATCAAAAAAATCATTGAAAAGTTTGAAGTTTCAGTTGATCTTGATAAATCTGAAGGAAAAGTAAAAGTTGAGGGAACAAATAAAGTTCAAGTTTCAGCTGCATGTGACCATATTAGAGAGTTAGCAAGTCAAACAAGAGAAAAAAGAGGACCTAAAAAAGATATTCCATCTTTTGAAGAGGGGCAAGTTTTTGATGGTGTAGTTAAACGAGTAGTTGATTTTGGTGCATTTGTAGAACTCCCTGGAGGGATTGATGGGCTTTTACATATCTCAAAACTTTCAGATGAGAGAGTTGGTAAAGTTACTGATATTGTAAATATCGGAGATAAAATTAAGGTAAAAATATTAGTTCAAAAAGGACATAAAATAGAACTTGGATTTATAGAGAAACTTTAAATAGATTTTAGGTAAAATCTCACCGCAAAGTGATAAGTAGGGATACGCAAGCCGAACGGACTTTGTGAAACAATTTTTTTATAAGGAGAACTTCTATGAAGAAGATTCTATTTTTGATAGTTGCTATTGCAACTGCTGCATTTGCTGCTGAAGGTGCTGTGGCAAACGAAACACTTAAAGGTTACTCAGTATTAGCTGCTGGTATTGGTCTTGGACTTGCTGCTCTTGGTGGTGCTATCGGTATGGGTCATACTGCTGCTGCTACAATTGCTGGAACTGCAAGAAACCCAGGTCTTGGCGGAAAGCTAATGACGACAATGTTTATAGCACTAGCTATGATTGAAGCTCAGGTTATCTATGCACTAGTTATTGCATTGATTGCTCTTTATGCTAACCCTTATTTAGGTTAGTCTTAAAACTAAGGAAGTTTACTAAAAGTTTGGTAAACTTCTATCTTTGCGACCGTGGTGGAACGGTAGACACGCTGCCTTGAGGGGGCAGTGCCTTCGGGTGTGGGAGTTCAAATCTCCCCGGTCGCACCATTTTAGGGGTTTGTATAGCTTCTTAAAAAATATTCAGTAATAAAAAATCAAATATATTTAATAGCGTATAAGCTTCTTAAAAAATTACTTATAGCATTTCTTAAGCAATCTAAAGCTACAATCGCGACCTCTCTTACATATGTAGAGAAACCCTTGCTCTTAAAATAAATTTAAATGAAGAGCTATGAAACCACAAGGAGAAAGTATGAAGCATTATGAGCTACTATTTGTAGTAAAACCTACACTTACAGAAGAAGAAGTGAAGGTAAAGTTTGATTTTATCAAAGGCGTTATGGAAGATAACGGTTGTGAGATAAAAGTAGTTAAAGATATGGGTGTAAGAAAATTAGCCTATGAGATTGAGAAGTTTGAGAGAGGGCATTATTTTGTTCTTTATTATACTGCTGTTCCTTCTGTTCTTGAAGAGATTTTGAGAAATCTTAGACTTTCAGAAGAGATTATTAGATTTTTAAATGTAAAATTTGAAAACAAAAAAGAGATTGTGCAATGGGAAAAATTGGCAAAAGCTGCATCTGCAAAAAAAGAAGATAAGCCTGCACCTGTTAAAAAAGAGGAAGCACCAAAAGTAGAAGCCAAAACTGAAGAGGTTGAAGCAAAAGAAGAAGTTAAAACAGAAGAAGTTAAAACAGAAGAAAAATCTGAGGCAAACAAGGACGCATAAATGTTCAATAAAGTAATAATAGTTGGAAATCTAACACGGGATTTAGAACTTAGATATGCTCCAAGTGGAACTGCGATAGGGAGTACAGGTATCGCATCTACTCGTAAGTTTAAAGGTGGTGATGGTCAAATGAAGGAGGAAGTTCTCTTTGTAGATCTTACTTTTTTTGGCAGAACTGCTGAGGTTGCAAATCAGTATCTTAGAAAAGGTTCAAAAGTTTTGGTTGAAGGTCGTCTTAAATTAGATAGTTGGACTGATCAAAATGGTGGAAAGAGAAGCAAACACTCTGTTACAGTTGAAAACATGACTATGTTAGACTCAAAAGGTTCGACTCCTGGTGGCGAGGGCGGTTATACTCCACCTGTTCAAAACAGTAATCCACCACAACAGCGGCAACAACCTGTGGATAATTATCAACCATCACAGCAACAACAACAAAGTAATAAACAACAAACAAATAGTATTCCTGAAATTGATATAAACGATGATGAAATACCTTTTTAGAAATATAAGTTTAAGGAAATAAAATGGCAGAAAGAAGAAAATATTCAAAAAAATATTGTAGATACTGTGAAGCAAAAGTAGAGTTTTTAGACTATAAAGACCCAAGTGCTTTTAAATTTTCTCTATCAGAGAGATATAAAATCATGCCAAGAAGATTGACTGGCAATTGTAAAAGACATCAAGAGATTGTAGAAGCTGCTATAAAAAGAGCTAGACATGCTGCAATCATTCCATATGTTGCAAGTAGAAAAAAGATTATTGATAATCCTTTTGCAAACTTCAGATAGAAGAATCTCGTAAGCCACTTGGCTTACGAGAAAATATAATTAACTTAATTAAAAATAATATAAGCTTTATCTTTTCTGTTGTACAATATAGTCTCACGAGGATATAACAATGGAAAATAAGAAGAGCAATGATATAAGTAGTGAGGAGCATACGCTATTTATTAAACATGTTCCAGAGCGTAAAAAATTAATAGATAGAGATAAAAAAATCTATGAAATCAGACCAAAATATCGCCACTTTACTGTATATGTAGAAAAATTTAGAGAGTTAAAACGAGGATTGCATTCAGTTTTAAATGAGCTAAGAACTGCAAGTATGGATGATGTACTAGAGTTTCGTATTAACTCAACTGGGGGCTTTGTAAATGAAGGTCAGCAGTTTTTCAATCTTATTCAGGAGAAGTTTTACGGGCGAACTGTGGCATATCTTGATAACAGGGCTTACTCCATGGGGGCACTTTTGTTTTGTATGGCAAAAAGAAGAGTGATATATCCTTATTCTGACATCATGTTTCATAACTATTCAACAGGATTCTCAGGAAAAGGTAATGAGATGGTTTCACGAATTAAACATAGTGATAGGCATCTTGTAAACTTTTTTGCAGAGTTAATTGTCTCCAAAGGGTTTTTTACACAATCAGAATTTGATAAAATGATTATTGGTAAAGATTATTGGATGGATGCAAAAGAGATGTGCCGGCGAAATATTGCAACACATGTTGTCTATAAAGGTAAGCAGATAAAAGCTAAAAAATATTTAAAAATTTTGAAAAAAAAGAAAGTAAAAAAAACTATTTAATCTCTTTTTTATGAATGGTCGCATATAACAGTGGTAAAAAGAGAAGATTTAGCACTGTAGCCCAAGCTATACCAAATCCCAAAGATACAGCCATAGGCTGAAGTATTACGGCTTGTCCGCTTGCAAATAGTATCAAAGTCAAGAGTCCCAAAACTGTCGTTATAGAAGTGAGAAGAATTGGTCTTAATCGAAGTATCGCTTTTTCTATAAACTCTTGATGATTTTTTGCTTTTCTTATAAAATCAATCATAATAATTCCATCATTGACAACTACACCAGCAAGCCCTACGATGCCAAGCATCCCAGGCATTGTTAAATTCATCCCCATTACGATGTGTCCAACTAGAACTCCAAATATTGATAAAGGCAGTATAGAGAGTACAAATAGTGGAAGTGAAATAGAGTTAAACATCCAAATAAGTGCTATAAATATTAAAAATATTGCAATAACAGCAGCTTCTGCCATCTCTTTTTGAATTTTTTGGTTCTCTTTCTCTTCTCCTTTTATCTCAACATTTATACCCTTGTTTTTGATATCTTCAATGTTTTTGTTTATACTCTGTAAAAATTCACTAGAAGTTAATCTCTCTTTATCAAGTGAGCCTGTAACTGTCCATATCTTTTGACCATTCTCTTTATAGATAGTTTCATAACTTTTAACTTCTATAAAATAAGCTATTTCACTGAGTCTTACTTTTTGCAAACTATTTGGGATGCTTATATATAGATTTTTTAGAGTATCTACTTCATCTTTTTTTGCATCTTGAGTTTTTATTCTTGTTAATTTACCCTCATAAAACATTTTTGATATTTCTGCTTTTAAAAATAGTGGTTTTAGTGTATCACTGATAATTTTTTCGTTAAATCCTAAAGATAAGCCATAACTATTTACTTTGATTTTTAACTCTTTCGCACCATAAGTTAAATCGCTTGCAATATTCGAAACCCCATCAATATCTTGCATCTGAAGTTGTAATTTGTCTATCTCTTTTTTTACTTTTTTTTCATCTCCCCAAAATGATAAAGCTATATCATTTTCTACGATACCAGCTCCTGGGACTATTACATTTAACTCTTCAAAATCTTTCTCTGTTTTAAATTTGGCTATAAGTTTTTTTATCTCTAGACTTATCTCTTTTGCACTTTTTTGGCGTATCATATCACTATCATCATATTCTGGTGAGAAAATGGGATTTATATAGGTGTTAAATATATTTTCAGGAGCTCTCTCATGTAAGTTTACAAATATATGAAAATAGTTTTCAGCCATATGTGGTCTTGATTTGTTATCTAGTTTCATTCCAGATATCGAGGTTATAGAAGAAACATTATCTCTATTTAACATCACCATTAACTCTTTTTCTACTTTTGATACAAGCTCTTGAGTCTCTTTTATGGAGAAGTTTTTGTTTACCTTACCACTTACAAATATTTGTGTTGTATCAAAGTCTGGAAAGAGTTGGAATTTACTATTTTTTAACATTATAAAAGTTGAAAAAAGTATAGATAATATAAATAGTAAAAGTACACTTTTTCTATATTTTAAAAGAGCATTTAATACCTTTGCATAAAGACCTTTTGCCCAAATCCAAAAGTAATGGCTTCTTGTATTCTCTTTCTCTTTTCTAAGTATCTCTTTTGCATGCAGGGGTAGAAAAAAGAAAGCTTCAAAAAGAGAACTAAGAAGAAGTATCGATATCATAATAGGTAAGATTTTCATAAAAACACCCATCTCTCCAGACATGATAAGAAGTGGTAAAAAAGCAAAAATTGTAGTTGCCGTTGCTGTTAAAACTGCAGGGAACATCTCCGTTGCCCCTTTTATGGCAGCATTTTTAGGATCTTCTCCATCTTCGAGATGCCTCTGTATATTTTCAGCCACAACAATAGCCTCATCAACAAGCATCCCAAGAGCTATCAAAGCTCCTAAAAGTGAAAGCATATTTAACGAATATCCTAGCATCTGAGCTGCTACTAATCCTATAAGAAAACTTGTTGGGATTCCTATAGAGACTACGACTGAAATTCTTGCGTTTATAAATATAAATATAGAAAGACCGACTAAAATTAGACCAAAAAGTATATTTGAGATGACAGTATTTAGACGGTTCTTTATCCAAATAGAGGTATCTGTATATACATCAAATTTATAGTTTGTATACTCTTTTTCATACTCTTTAAGCTGGGCTCTTATCTCTTTTACAAGTGTCATAGCATTACCAGTTTTTGCTTTATTGATGCTAATTGATAGATTTGGCAGAGTGTTAAAGTGTGATATTTGAGTAGGGTCGCTCAGTCTAAATGAGACATCAGCCACATCTTTTATCATCACTTTTTTTTTACCAATGGTGATGATGGATTCTTTTAACTCTAAAGGGTCTTTTATGCCGTTATAAGTGCTTAAAAAGAGATGATTTCCCTTCTCTTTTATCACTCCTATAGGAAAGATTGTACTAAGTTTTGAAAGAGCAGATACCACGGCTACTTTATCAAGTCCCAAAGCTTCAATTTTGTTATCCTGAAGTTCAAAAAGAAGCTCTTTATCTGCATCTCCTCTTATAGTGATATCGCTTAAATCTTTTATGGAAGAGAGAGCTTTTTTAAGTTCTGTGGCAACTTTTATAAGTTCCTCAGTATCTTCATTAGATGCGATGGCAATTGTTACAAGAGGAAAGCTTGTGATAATTTTTCTAGCAATTGGTTCATTCATATCACTTGGTAAATCTCTCTTTAGAGCTGATATGATATCTTTAACACGATTTAGTGTTTCATCAGAATCTGCATCATCTTTTAGCTCTGCTTTGATACTAAAACTACCATTTTTTATCGTGCTTGTAAGTTTTCCAATATCGCTTAAGTTTTTCAAATCATCTTCGATAGTTGATACCGCAATTTTATCTAATATATCAGGACTTGCACCACTATAACTACCTGTAATAGAGATAGAATCAAGGTTCATTGGAGGAAATATCTCTTTTGGAATTTTTATATAAGCAAATGTACCAAGTAGGAGTATAAAGAGAAAAAAGATATGGTTTAAAATTGACTTTTCAATAAAAAATGTAACGAGTGATTTTATCATTTGTATCTAATAATCCTATAAAGTGTGTAAAGCGATTGAAAAGCAATAATACCTAAAATATCTGCTAACACATCATAAACAGATGCACTTCGATATGCTACAAAGTATTGAACAATCTCTATCAAGATGCCAAAGAGTATGAGTGAGATAACATTTCTTAACCGTTTTTGATAACTTGATGATGATCTATTTAAAAGAAGTGAGAGTGTAAAAAATGCTAAAAAATGGTTAAATTTATCTCCAAGTCCAAAATCTATAAATATTTCATTGCTTGGTACTAACGCAAGATAGAAGATGGCAAAAGCTGTAATAAAAAAGATAGTTTTAAAATAGAACTTTGTCATTTTGCCTCAAATTAGTTTTTTTACCTTATAATATATCATAATTTTGAATAATATTAAGGTTTTAGATGACTAGAGTTAGTAGATATGTATTGAGTGTTTTTTTTCAATCATTTCTATCACTTTTTTTGACACTATTTTTTTTGGTAACAGTGATAACATTTATACGAATATCAAAACTAACTTCTCTTTTTTCTGTAAGCTTTACAGATTTATTTGAGATGTATCTCTATCTTTTGCCTGAAATTACCACTTATATATTGCCTGTCACATTTTTTATAGCTCTTACGATGGCAATTTTTAGAATGTCAAGAGATAATGAGAGTATAGTTCTTTTTGCTATGAGTTTAAGTCCTAAAAAATTATCAAGGCTCTTTTTTTATCTCTCTCTTTTTACCTCAATACTTTTACTTATAAATGCTATATTTTTTATTCCTATCTCTAAACAACTTGGTCAAAACTTTTTGGAACATAAAAAAATGGAAGCAAATATAAATATAAAAAGTAGTGAATTTGGGCAAAAATTTTCTTCATGGAATATTTTTGTTGATAAGTTAAATGGTGAAAATTATTATAAAGATATTGTACTTTATGAGAAAGATAATGAAAGTGGAGTTGATACTTTTATTATCTCTTCAAGTGCAAGTGTTGAAAAAAATAGTTCTCGTTTGGAGTTAAATCTACAACACGGCTCAGTTTATAATCTTTCAAATGAAAAGCTTAGACAAATTGATTATGAAAAATTACAAATTACCTATTCTCCTGATACTAAAGATATAAAATCAGATGATATATTAGCATATTGGTCACAAGCATTACATGATAAAAGCAGAGCTAAAAAGTTGTCTTTTGCTATCATGGTTGCGTTTTTTCCACTTGTGAGTTATCTTTTTGCTCTCTCATTTGGTATAGTAAACTTAAGACATCAGAGTCCAAATGTTTATCTAAATATGTTTTTAATTATCATTATATTTTATTTAATCTCTTATCAGGTTGCTTTAAAAATACCTCTTATGGGGACTGGAATTTCATTGATTATTTTTTATCTTATTTCTACATTAGTGTTTCATAAAAAAATATTAGCAAGATACTGATGCGATTAAAAATAATACTCTCATATGATGGAAGTAAGTTTAATGGATTTCAGATGCAAAACTCTGGTTTGCCAACAGTTGCGAATAAACTTGATTCTATTTTAAAATCACTTGGAATTAGAACAAAGATTAGAGCAAGCGGACGAACTGATAGTGGAGTTCATGCATCTGGAGCTGTAATTGATATAGAAGTTCCACCTTTTTGGTCTGATACTGATAAGTTAAAAAATATTATGAATCAAAAAGCACTTCCAGATATTTATATCAAAAATATTAAAGAGGTTGATGATAGTTTTCACTCTAGGTTTTGTGCAAAGAGAAGAGTTTATAGATATATTATATCTATAAAAGAGCCTTCAGTTTTTATGACACCTTATCTATTTTTTATATCAAGGATAGATGAAAAAATTATACAAGAATCTATTAAATATTTTGAAGGAGAACACGATTTTTCTTTTTTTAAAAAATCAAAAGGTGGTACTAAATCTTCCGTTAGAATAGTGTATAAAACAAGATTTTATAGATATAAAGATTTCTATATTTTCTATTTTGAAGCAAATGGATATTTAAGAAGCCAAATTAGGATGATGGTTTCGTTTCTTTTAGATATTTCAAATGGTAAGTTAACCAAGAAAGATTTAAAAGAGCAACTATTATTGAAAAAACGCCACTCTACAGATATAGTCATACCAAACGGACTCTATCTAGCTAAAA
>JAMONX010000103.1 GCA_027066435.1 Campylobacterales bacterium | reverse complement strand
GTTGAAACTGGGACAATAGGTCTTTGTATAATCGGTTGAGTTGTAATTATCTGTTGTATCTCTTGTTTTTGAGCTTCATAGTTATCTTGTGCATCATAGTCAATGAGTGTTTTGATATCTGGACCTGCAAATAGGGATGTGGCACAAAGAGTAGTTATTAATATTTTTTTCACGATGTCTCCTAAACTTTACTTTAGGTTCTATTGTATTGTAATTTTTTACTTTTATAATGAAAAGTCTATAAAACTTGTAAAAATAAGCTATTTTTAATCTTTTATGTTACTTTAATTAACAATTCTATGATAAAATTTTGGGAAAAATAAGGAAGATGCTAAAAGGAGGCGAAAGCATCTTCCTTGGACTGTGATGAATGACATTTATTATTCTGTCAGTTGCTTTTTAGCAACGATGTAATTATAAACAATTAGGACTAAAATTGTCCTTTTTATTGAGTACTAATTTAATTGTTTAAGAAAAATCTAATTTGCTAACCACATTCTAAGTTTTAAACCTAAAGTAGATGTATATCCAACATCAGAATATGAAATCTCTCCATCCCCATCATATATAAAAGTAGTAGGAAATGCAGACACTGAAAAACTTTGTGCAAACTCTCCTTCTGTATCATTTATAACTGTGTATGTTAAACCTCTCTCTTTCATAAACTTCTTTAATTCTTCATCACTTCCAGAGTTTACAGCAACTGTGATAACTTGCCAATCTTTTGAGATACTCTGAATATTTGAAGCTTCTAACTTACAAGCAGGACACCAAGTCGCCCAAAAGTGTATGAGAAGTGGTTTATCTTTGAAATTATTTGAAGAGATTTTCTCTTTTTCAATTGATATAAGCTCAAATTGTGGGAGATTTTGAGTTTGAAGCTCTGGTTTTCTTAAAAAACTAGCTACATTTGTTACAACTACCACTATGATAACTACAGCAATTAGCTCTTTTATCCAACTAAAGTAAGATCTCTTCATCTAGCTTCTAGATATGCTTTTGTACCGATATCGCTCCATTTGCTACTCTCTTGTAAAAAGGTATAAGCACTCTCCCAAACTCTTTTAAAATCTTCACTCTTTTGGCTCTTCTCTTGTGCTACTTCTACCATAGCATCTTTTGCAGCTTTCATTATAGGTTCTGGAAAATTATGGATTTTTACTCCTAAATCTTCTAGTTTTTTTAATTGTTTTGCATTTTGGTACTGAAATTCACTTGACATGTGGGCATTCATCTCTTCACTTGCCATCTCAATCATCATCTTTTGCTCATCTGCTAATTTGTCAAACTTCTTTTTACTAAAAACTAGACTTAGCATACTTCCTGGTTCATGCCAACCGGTATAGTAGTTTTTACAAGCTTTGTGAAATCCCATCTTTATATCGAGTGAGGGACCAAGCCACTCTGTTGCATCTAACATATTTCGCTCTAATGCTACAAAAATCTCTCCTGGAGGAAGCAAGGTAGGTTTAACTCCAAGTTTAGAAAACACCTCACCTCCAAGCCCCGGAATTCGCATCTTTAACCCTTGAAGATCTTTTAGAGTGTTTATCTCTTTTTTAAACCAACCTCCCATCTGAACTCCTGTATTTCCACCTTTAAATGGAACAAGGTTGTGTTTTGCATAGAGTTCTCGCCAAAGCTCCATTCCTCCTCCAAAATCCATCCAAGCATTCATCTCAATCTCTGTTAAACCAAAAGGAAAGCCTGTAAAAAGATTAAAAGCTTCATTTTTTCCTTTATAAAAATAAGATGCTGAGTGATAAGCATCTATAGCTCCCATACTAGCTGCGTCAAACACCCCAAGAGCT
>JAMONX010000102.1 GCA_027066435.1 Campylobacterales bacterium | reverse complement strand
TAATTTTAACTATTTTATAAATCAGAAACAGGATATTTTTCTATATTATGGATATACTTTAAGCGGAGATAGCAAAGAGTTTGATTATGAAGATTTTTACTCTTATGCTATCGGAAGTGGATATATGATAAACAACAAATGGTACAGTTCTATCTCTTATGATTATAGTGGGTCTAACTACGATGGCACAGAAGCTTATCGTTCCCTCTCTTGGTTTAATAGTTATCAATTTTCAAAACGCTTTTTTACGACACTTAACTACTCTTATGGGTTAGATGATATCTCATATGAACATAGCATCTCGTTAAAGCTAGGAGTCCGTTTTGAGTAGATTGCTTTTACTTGAAGATGATCCAAATCTTTCAAAAACATTGATTAAGTATCTTACCCGTGAAGGGTATGAGATAGATTGGGCAAAAAATGGAGAAGAGGCGGTTGATTTAACTTATGATAATAAGTATGATCTCTATCTTTTTGACATCAATGTACCACTCATAAACGGCGTTGATTTATTAACTTCACTAAGAGATGCAGAAGATTTTACACCTACTATCATAATTTCTGCATTGGTGGACATTACAACAGTTACAAAAGGTTTTATTGCTGGTGCTGATGATTATGTCAAAAAACCTTTTGACCCACAAGAGCTGCTAGTAAGAATCAAGGCAAAAACAGCAACTCTTAAAGAGAAGATAAAGTTTAGAGATTTTGAGATTGATATTCAAACTAAAGAGATTTTTTATGACTCAAAATTACTCTCTATCGGTGGTGTGCTAAGAGATATTTTTATCTCACTTGTTAAAAATTATCCAAATCCTGTTGTGAAAGATGAATTAATGCTTTTTTTAGAAAAACCTTCTGATTTAGCACTTCGGGTTAATATCTCAAAACTCAAAAAATCTTTGGGTATTGAGATAGAAAATGTTAGAGGAGTTGGTTATAAAATTATCTGAAAAGGAGTCATTGCTTAAAAGTTTTTTGCTTTTTTTTGTGGTTATTGAACTTTTTTTATCTTATATATTTTACAACTATTATAAACTAGAAGAGGAGCATCTAGGTGAACAACTCTTTTTGGAGATGAAAAACTACAGTTTCTTTTTTGATGATGACCGTTTTGATATGGATATCGTCTCCAAAGAAGAAAATAGTAAGTTTTATGAACTTCATTTTGATAAAGAAAGTCTTTATATTTTAGCTCCATTGGTTGAGGGGGAAGAGGATGTTTTAAAGATATATTATCCACAAGTTGCATATCAAAGTATGCTAAAGATTGTTCAAGATAGAATACTTTGGCAATTTATACTTCTTACATTTATCGCTATTTTAATGAGTCTGCTTTTTTCCTTTTATGCACTTAATCCTATGCGAAAATCACTTCTGCTTTTAGAAGAGTTTATAAAAGACATCATTCATGATTTAAATACACCAATCACAGCCATACTTATAAATTTAAAAATGATGGATGCAAAAAATGAAGAGGTAGATAGCATCACAAAAAGTGCCAAAACTATCTCAATGCTACATAAAAATCTCGATAGTTACTTAAAAAACATGCAGTTTCAAAAAGAGAAGTTTTATCTAAAAGATGTTGTAGATGAACAGGTTTCATTTTTTGCTTCGATGTACGACTATCTTGATTGGGAAGTAGAAATAGATAATATTACGATAGAAAGTGATAAAAATGCCTTTAGCAGAATCATCTACAATCTTCTTAGTAACGCTTGTAAATACAACACTTCCAACGGTTTTATAAAAATCAAAACCCAAGATGGCACTCTCTCTATCTCCAACAGTAGTTATGGCATAAAAAACCCTTCAAAAATATTTGAAAG
>JAMONX010000101.1 GCA_027066435.1 Campylobacterales bacterium | reverse complement strand
TTAAATACCGTTTGTAACCATTTTGTAACTTTTATTTTCTACAATCTTTTTTGAAATTAAAATTTAGGAGAGATAGATGAAATTAAAAAACTTAACACTTACACTTCTTTGTGTTACTACATTGGCTTTGAACTTAGAAGCTAGGGATCAAGTTAGAATTGTTGGCTCTTCCACAGTTTATCCATTTTCTAGTGCAGTTGCTGAAGAGCTTGGTGCTAGTAGAAAGTATAAAACACCAGTTGTAGAGTCAACAGGTTCAGGTGGTGGTATGAAACTTTTTTGTAAAGGAAATGGACTAAATACTCCAGATATCACAAATGCCTCAAGAAGAATGAAAATAAGCGAATTTAAGCTTTGCCAAAGAAATGGAGTAAATCATATCACAGAAGCTATGATTGGATATGACGGTATCACATTTGCACAAAGTAACAAAAACAAGCCATTTTCTATCACAAAAAAGCAGATATTACTTGCAGTTGCAGCAGAGGTTCCAAACAAAGAAGGTACAAAACTTATAGAAAATCCATATAAAAGATGGAGTGATATAGACCCCTCTTTACCAAAAAGAGAAATTATTATTTATGGACCTCCTACAAGCTCTGGTACAAGAGATGCCTTTGAAGATATGATTATGAAAGCACAAACAAAGAAAATGGAAGTTTATAAAAATGCAGGATATAAAAAGTATCATAAAATTAGAGCTGATGGTGTTTATGTTCCATCAGGAGAAAATGATAACTTAATCGTTCAAAAATTAGATAAAAACAAAAATGCATTTGGTATATTTGGCTACAGTTTTTTAGAAGAAAATGAAGACAAAGTAGCTGCTTCTTTGATAGATGGTGTTGAAGTAAATCCCAAAAATATATCAAGCGGAAAATATCCACTCTCAAGAAGTCTATTTTTCTACATCAAAAATGATCATTTAAAAAAGATCCCTGCACTTAGTGAATATATAAAACTTTTTATGAGTGAAAAGATGATAGGTGATGATAGTGAACTTAGTGATATAGGTCTAATCTCATTGGCAAAAGAGCAAAGAGTTGCTATGCAAAAAGCAGTTAGAGAAAAAAAAGAGTTGAGTGTAACTGACTTTGAAAAGTAAAAATATTTTCACAACAGACAAAAAGGATACAAAAGAGAAGTTTATAAAAATTTCTCTTTTCCTTTCTGCTACTATCTCTATATTTATCACTTTTGGAATTCTTTATGCAATCATTTTTGAGGCAATCCGCTTCTTTGATATGCAAAGTTTTTGGTATTTTATAACAGGGACTCAGTGGTCAACTGAAGCTGCATTTTTGGAAGGAGCAGGAAGGGTTGAAGATGCATCTGGAGTAGCAACTGCACAATTTGGTTCAATTCCTCTATTTGCTGGAACTTTTATGATAACTTTTATTGCAATGTTAGTAGCAGTTCCAATAGGACTTTTTGCAGCTATTTATCTATCTCAATATGCATCCACTAAAACAAGATCTATATTTAAACCAATGCTCGAAATTTTAGCAGGTATTCCTACTGTAGTTTATGGATTTTTTGCAGCTATTACTGTTTCACCTCTTATCGTAAAAATTGCAAATTATTTTGGTATGGATGCATCTTTTAACAATGCTCTAGCTCCTGGAATTGTAATGGGGATTATGATTATTCCTGTTATCTCTTCTTTATCAGATGATGTTATAAGTTCAGTTCCTAGATCTATGGAAGAAGGCTCTCTTGCACTTGGTATGACAAAAGCTGAAACTATAAAAGATATAATTTTACCCTCAGCACTTCCTGGCATCATAGCTGCTATCTTACTTGGCATCTCAAAAGCTCTAGGTGAAACTATGATTGTTGTTATGGCAGCAGGACTCAGACCAAATCTTACATGGAATCCACTCGAAGATTTAACAACTGTAACTGTTATCATTGTAGATGCATTAGTTGGAGATCAAGCATTTGACAGTGCACTTACACTTTCGGCTTTTGCTCTTGGATTGGTTTTATTTTTTGTAACTTTGCTTATAAATATTGCTTCAGTCTATCTAATAAAACGATTCAAAGAAAAATATAAGGTCTCAAATCTATGAAAAATGAAAATATTTTTATCGACCCACAACTGCAAAAAAGGCATCTGAAATCAAAAATATTTAAACTTTTTGCCTTTTCATCACTTCTTGTTGCATGTCTATTTTTAGTATGGTTTCTTTCAGATATGGTAAATCGAGCAATTCCAGCCGTTAAAAACAATTGGATTCAAATAGAAGTTACATACAATGAAACAACTATAGAGAATCCAAGAAAATCAATAGACAAAAAGTATAGAAAGATAGCTTCAAAAGCATGGCTGAGAGATATTCGTTTTTATGTAGAAAAACATCCAGAACTTTTAGATACAACTACCCTTACTTGGGTTTTAGCAGATGATCAAGTTGATCAATATATAAAAGGTCACAATAATAGACTGAAATCAAAGCAAAAAAAGATTGTCGATAATCTACAAGAGAGTGGAAAACTAGAGAGTAGATTTAACACTATATTTTTCACCCGTGGAGACTCTAAACATCCTGAATACTCTGGTCTGCTTTCAGCCACCGTGGGTACAATTTTAACACTTCTTGTAACTATGGCATTTGCATTTCCTATAGGAGTTATGACTTCTATTTATCTTGAAGAGTTTGCACCTAAAAATAGATTTACAGAGTTTATTGAGATAAATATCAACAATTTGGCAGCAATTCCATCAATACTTTTTGGTCTACTTGGTTTAGCTGTTTTTATCACACTATTTGGGATGCCTAGAAGCTCACCTTTGGTTGGTGGTTTAACTCTTGGTCTTATGACACTTCCTATTATCATAGTAAGCTCTCGTGCAGCTTTGAGAACGGTTCCTGATTCTATCAGAGAAGCAGGATATGGTTTAGGGCTTACAAAGTGGCAAATCGTAAAAGATCATGTACTTCCACTTGCGATGCCTGGGATTTTAACAGGTTCAATAATAGGTTTAGCACAAGCTATGGGAGAGACTGCACCTTTAATCATAGTTGGAATGATAGCGTTCATACCAGATAGCCCAACTTCTATAACTGATGCAGCAACAGTTTTACCAGCACAAATATTTACTTGGGCAGGTATGCCAGAGACTGCATATATTGAGAGAACAGCCGCTGCGATTTTAGTATTACTTGTAATATTGATAACGCTTAATGCTATTGCAATTTATTTGCGAAAAAAATATGAAATAAAATGGTAAGGAATTAACTTGGCAAAAAATATAAAAGTATCGGTTAAAGAGTTAAATCTTTGGTATGGAGATAAACAGGCTTTAAAAAATATATCTATTGATATTTATGAAAATAAAATCACTGCTTTGATTGGACCATCAGGTTGTGGGAAATCAACATTTTTAAGATGCATAAATCGTATGAATGATTTGATAAATAATGTCAAAATAGAGGGAGATATTTTGATAGACTCTCACGACATCTATGACAATGTAGTTGATGTTGTTGCAGTTAGAAAAAATGTAGGAATGGTTTTTCAACGCCCTAACCCTTTTCCAAAAAGTATTTACGAAAATGTAGCTTATGCTCCAAGGATGCATGGCATGGTTAAAAAAGGGAGTAAAGAAGAGCAGGAGTTGGTTGAGAAATCATTAATTAGTGCTGGACTTTGGAATGAAGCAAAAGATGTTTTAACCCAGCCTGGAACTTCACTATCAGGCGGACAGCAACAAAGACTCTGCATCGCACGAGCAATTGCTATAAAACCAAAAGTTATACTTATGGATGAGCCTACAAGTGCACTAGATCCCATCTCTACTGAAAAAATTGAAAATTTAATGCTATCGTTAAAAAAAGAATATACTATAATCATAGTAACTCACAATATGCAGCAAGCTGCAAGAGTGGCAGATATGACTGCATTTTTTCATCTTGGGGATTTGATTGAGTATGATAAAACAAGTAAAATATTTGTTGAACCATCAAAAAAGAAAACAGAAGATTATATAACAGGAAGGTATGGATAATGTTACAAAACTATAAAAAAAATTTAGAAAAATCTAAAGAGAAGATTATTAATTTAGCTGGAGATATTTATGATGCGTTTAAACTCTCATTTGATGGTTTTGAAACTTTGGATGCTACCAAATCAAATGATGCTAAAAAGATGCTAAAAGATATAAATAATAGAGCAAATAAGATAGACAATGAAATCATTAAAACCTTAGCTCTTTTTTCACCAGAAGCCTCAGATTTAAGAGTTTTGATATCGTATCTGAAAATCACAAATGAACTCTCAAGAATAGGTGATTATGTGAGGACTCATACAAAAACCATAAAAGTTCAAATAGCAAATGAGTTAGATATATCAGTACTAAAGCAAAACGCCACAGCATTTCACCAAAGCACTCTAAAATCGCTCCAAGCTACAATTGAGAGTCTAGATGCAAATGAAGATAGCATCGATATGATATATAGAAAGGTCAATGTAGAAGAGAGCAAATGTGATGATATATTTTCAATTTTAGAAAAAAATATACTCGAACAAATTTGCTCTCTTCCAGAACACGCAGGAGAGTATATAATGTTTTTAAACTCTCTAAGAAAACTTGAACGAATTTCAGATAGATCTGTAACTATAGTAAAATTAAACTACTTTGCTCTAAAAGGTGGTAAAATAAGATTATGAAAGCACAAATACTCCTCATAGAAGATGAACCAGATTTATTAGAACTTCTTGAGTATCAACTCCAATGTGAGGGGTATGAGTGTGTTGGATTTTTATCAACCATAAATGTAGAAAATTTCTTAGAAGAAGAGGAAGTTCACTTGATGATAGTTGATAGAAATCTTCAAGGAGTTGAGGGAAGTGAATTTATCAAGTATTTAAGAGATAAAGGTTATCAAATCCCTGTTATATTTTTAAGTGCAAAAGATCAAGATAAAGATATAGAAGAGGGATTTTTAAGAGGTGGTGATGACTATATCACAAAACCATACAAAAAAAATGAACTTATATTAAGAATCAAAGCAATCCTAAAAAGAACCAACTTTGATAATGAACAAAAAATTAAATATAAAGATATTTTACTTGATTTAAAAACTAGAAAAGCTTTTGTTGATTCAAGTGAGATATCTCTTACAAAATTAGAGTTTGACTTGCTTTATGAATTTATCAAAAACAAAGACCGAGTATTAAACAGGGATTATCTGTTAGAGCATGTTTGGAAGGATGAGAGTTTTCATCAAGAAAAAACGGTAAATGTCGCTATAAACCGTCTAAAGAAAAAAATTGACCCAAAAAAGGAAAAAAATTATATAGAATCAATCTGGGGAGTAGGATATAAGTTTTGCTAAGGCTCGATCAACTCTTTTTTAGAAATCTCATAACTCTCTTTTTTATCACTCTTCTAATCTGCTTAGCTGCAAGCTATTTTGTACTTAAAAAAATAGAACTTAATAATTTTGAATCGGCTCTAAAAAACATGATAGAAGTCTTTGAGTTGAGCACTCAAGATATAAAAGATTTTGACTACCTTGCTAAAAAAACATACAAAAGCACTGGCATCAGAGTTACTATCATCGATATAAATGGTATTGTTTTAGCTGAAAGCAACAAAGATAAATCAAAAATGGAAAACCATATAGATAGAGCTGAGATAATCGGAGCAAAAAAAGAGAAATTTGGTACAACTATAAGGTATTCTCACACATTAAAAAGTGATTTTATGTATGTAGCAAAACTCATTGATACAGAAAAAGAGAAATTTTTTCTAAGAATGGCTCTCTCGACTGAAAAGATTATGCATGATTTTTATATTTTATGGATACAGATAACCCTTGTTTTTGCACTCTCTATGATTATTGGATTTTTTATCTCTCATAAAATCAATAAAAACATCACAAAAGATATAAAAAAGATAAAAAGCAATTTAAATGCACTTATAAATAAAGATTATCAAGCCAAAAAAAACCATATAAATGTAACAGAATTCAAAACAATATCAAACCAGATAGAACAAGTTTCAAAAAAGCTAAAAAAAAGAGAGAGACAAAAAAGTAAATATACAAAAAAACTAAAAATCTTAACAAAAAAACAAAGCGATATCATAGGAGCGATAAGTCATGAGTTCAAAAACCCAGTAGCTGCTATCATTGGTTATGCAAATACATTAGAAGATGATAAAGATATAAATCCAGTTTTAAGAGAGAGGTTTTTAAATAAAATTACAAATAATGCATACAAAATAACTGCTATGATAGATAGACTCTCAATGGCAGTAAAACTTGAAAATGAAAATTTAAAGCCGATATTTAGCACTTTTAATCTTCAAAAACTCCTATACGAGGTAAAAGACACCCTAGAACTAAAATATAAAAACAGAAAAATCATCATAAAAGTAAAACCCACAAACATAACCGCAGACAAAACAATGATAGAAAACCTATTTATAAACCTAATCGACAATGCCCTTAAATATTCAGATGCTGAAGTACTAGTTACACTAGAAGATAAAACTATAAAAATTATCGACCAAGGCATCGGCATAAGTGAAGAAGAGCTAGAAAATATCACTAAAAAATTTTACAAGATTGAAAAACTCTCTTGGGATAACTCCATAGGTATAGGACTCTATATAGTAAAATATATTTTAAAGATACACAATATAGAACTAAAAATCAAAAGTAAGCCTGGAGTTGGCAGTGAGTTTTCATTTGATCTATAAGTGAGTTAAGAAAAATAGTAAACAATTCTACTATTTTTCAATATACTCAACCTTCTTTAGTAATATTTAGCGAACTTACAAGTGCATTTATAGATGCATAAGATATATTATCTCCCACTCCAACACCATAATGTATTTTACCATTTACAACCACAGCAAAATACGCAGCTGCTTTTGCATCTGAACCATGTGAGAGTGCATGTTCAAAATACTCAACTACTTTAAACTCCACTCCAAGTTCCTTAAAACCATTGCTAACTGCATCTATGATACCACCAGCTTTAACTTTTATAAAGTGTGTTTTATCACCAATACTAAAATCTCCCTCAACACTAGCCTCTTTATCATCGATACTTATTTTTAAATTTGATATTTTATAAAAATCATTTTTATTGACAAACTCTTTTTCAAATATCTGAACTATCTGCTCTTCACTCAAAATTCCATCTACTTTGTCACTCTTCTCTTGTACAGCTTTTCCAACTATAGGCTCCATAGCTTTTGGAATCTTATAGCCGTAATTAGTGTTTAATATATAAGAGATTCCACCCTTTCCAGATTGTGAATTTATCCGTATTATCGATTCATAGTTTCGTCCTACATCTTTTGGGTCTATTGGAAGATATGGTACACACCACTGCTCTTTTGATTTTTGAGCCTCCATCCCCTTTTTGATTGCATCTTGATGTGAACCACTAAAAGCGGTATAAACTAAATATCCGACATAAGGGTGTCTTACATTTGTTGATATCTCATTGACACTCTCTACTATTTTTACTATCTTATCAACATCAGAAAAATCTAGTTTTGGATCTATCCCTTGAGTGAACATATTTAATCCCATAGTGACTATATCAACATTTCCAGTTCTCTCACCATTTCCAAGCAAAGTCCCCTCAACTCTATCAGCCCCAGCCATCAATGCCAATTCAGTAGCGGCAATCGCCGTACCTCTATCATTGTGAGCGTGCAAACTTATGGTAACTTGGTCTCGTCTTTTTATCTCTCTTATCATCCACTCTATCTGATCTGCATAGATATTTGCAGTAGCTGACTCAACAGTTGCAGGAAGATTTAATATCACTTTTTCACCCTCTTTTGGATTCCATGCATCTACTACTTCATTGCAAATATCTCTAGCAAACTCTAACTCAGTTTGAGTAAAACTCTCAGGTGAATATTCAAACCTAACATTCCCACTAAACCCTTCAAAATACTCTTTTATCCAAGCTACACCCTGCAAAGCAATATCGATAATCTCTTTTTGGCTCTTTTTAAAAACTATCTCTCTTTGGTTTACAGATGTAGAGTTATAAAGATGCACAATAACATTTTTAGCACCAACCAAAGCCTCTGCACTCTTTTTTATCAAATGCTCTCTAGCTTGAGTCAAAACCTGAATCGTCACATCATCAGGAATCAAATCATTTTCAATCAAATACCTCGTAAACTCATACTCAACTTCACTAGCACTTGGAAACCCAACCTCAATCTCTTTAAACCCCATCTCTACCAATAAATTAAAAAAATGTATCTTCTTCTCCAAGGTCATCGGCTTTATCAACGCCTGATTTCCATCTCTTAAATCAACACTACACCAAATTGGTGCTTTTGTAATCTCACAATCGGGCCAAGTTCTATCTTTTATATCTATTTTTTTAAATTTTTTATATTTCATAATGTTTTTCTCTCTTTGTATATGTGGTAATATAGCATAATTATATGCAAACTAAAATATGAAAAGTGTCTGAAAATTACAGACTAATAGAGAGTAAGAGGAGAGTTTTTGTTCCAATGATATGGTTTTTTGTTATCTGATGAGTCATCATGATATTCTCCTTATTAATATTAACCTAAGTTTTGATAATGCATTTTACCATCTTTTTGTTTAATTATCTTTTAGTATTTATAGAATAAAATTAAAAAAAATTAAATTTTGTCCGATTATCTATAATAAGAAAAGTTTATAAGGATAAAGTCTATGAGTAAACCTATGCTATTAAACCAAGAGATAAAAATGAACCCTGGTGAATTTATTGTCTCAAAAACAGATACAAAGGGGAGATTAACCTATTGTAACGAGATATTTATCAAAATGTCAGGATATACAGAGGAGGAGCTTTTAGGAGAGCAACACAATATTGTGAGGCATCCTGATATGCCAAAGGCTGTATTTAAGCTGTTGTGGAAAAAAGTACAAGATAGAGATGAGATTTTTGCTTTTGTAAAGAATCTATCAAAAGATGGAACATATTATTGGGTATTTGCAAATGTTACTGCTTCAATTGA
>JAMONX010000100.1 GCA_027066435.1 Campylobacterales bacterium | reverse complement strand
ATCTTTTGCAGCTTTCATTATAGGTTCTGGAAAATTATGGATTTTTACTCCTAAATCTTCTAGTTTTTTTAATTGTTTTGCATTTTGGTACTGAAATTCACTTGCCATGTGGGCATTCATCTCTTCACTTGCCATCTCAATCATCATCTTTTGCTCATCTGCTAATTTGTCAAACTTCTTTTTACTAAAAACTAGACTTAGCATACTTCCTGGTTCATGCCAACCTGTATAGTAGTTTTTACAAGCTTTGTGAAATCCCATCTTTATATCGAGTGAGGGACCAAGCCACTCTGTTGCATCTAACATATTTCGCTCTAATGCTACAAAAATCTCTCCTGGAGGAAGTAAGGTAGGTTTAACTCCAAGTTTAGAAAACACCTCACCTCCAAGCCCTGGAATTCGCATCTTTAACCCTTGAAGATCTTTTAGAGTGTTTATCTCTTTTTTAAACCAGCCTCCCATCTGAACTCCTGTATTTCCACCTTTAAATGGAACAAGGTTGTGTTTTGCATAGAGTTCTCGCCAAAGCTCCATTCCTCCTCCAAAATCCATCCAAGCATTCATCTCAATCTCTGTTAAACCAAAAGGAAAACCTGTAAAAAGATTAAAGGCTTCATTTTTTCCTTTATAAAAATAAGAGGCTGAGTGATAAGCATCTATAGCTCCCATACTAGCTGCATCAAATACCCCAAGAGCCGGTACTAAAACATTTTTTGGATGTACTTTGATTTTGATACTTCCACTGCTGATAATCTCAACTCTCTTTGCAAATCTCTCAACTCCCTCTCCCATGATAGGAAAGTTTGCAGGCCAACTTGTGGCTAATTTGATTCTTGTTTTTCTATTTTTGTTTATATTTATTGATTTTTCTTCACTCTCTTTTTCTTTGGTGCATCCAGAACCTAAAAGTGCAGTTCCCGCTCCTAAAATTAGTGATTTTTTTATAAAATCTCTTCTATTATCCATCTTTTCTCCTAAAATAAAGCTTGCTCTTTTTTTTGAATTTTTTCTAGTTTCTCTTGAAGTATATTTGTAGTTGTATTGATTATAGCAAAATTAAATTCAATACTTTTTAGCTCATCTGCATCTAAAACTTGAATTATCTTTTTTGCCCAAGGTGCATTTTCCCTAAGATACTTTAGTTCAATTTTTATAAGATTTTTGTCTCTCTCACAGATAATGACACGATCACTCTTTCCAAAAGGTTTGATTTGTAGTTTATGGTCTATAAAAATTGGGTGAAAATGTGAAGTGAAGGTACACTTTTCTATCTGAAATGATATATGGTTTTCTCTTAGAAAGTTTATGACATTTTCTAAATTTTCTTGAAAAAGAGGGGGTAGTTTGACATTGTTGTATGTTGTATCGTTATATATGAAGCTACTTAAAAATAGTGAGTTTTTAATTGTTTTAAAGAGTTTTGATTTTATTTGTGTTAAGGTTTCAAAATTTGGATAAATCTGTTTTAAAAAGAGCTCGTTGGCTGAGAAGAAGATACTTTTTTCTTTTGCATTTATAATCTTTTTAAAATTATCTTTTTCATTATCTGTTAAAAAAACTAAAAACTCTCTATCTGCTATTTTCTCAATAAGTTCTAGCTCTACATGTGTAAGATAAATAAAACGAAACTTTTTCTCTAAAAGAGTAAATTTCATAAGACGAATCAAAACTTCATCAAGTGAATTAACTCTCATCCAAGCAATCTCTTCATCGATAATTGGAAAATTATCCACACTCACTATCGCATAAGCTTCAAGATGCAACGCTAACTCTATATCTTCTTTTAAATTTGAGATAAAAAGATCACCTCTTTTTACCTTTTTTACATCAATTTGTATATCTTCAAATGAACTTATTGTCGGAGTGTTTAAAAGTGTGGCTCCTGTAAGCCTTGCAAAGTTTTCAAATGTCATCCAACAGCAGTGCCACTTCTCTTTGGTGATTCTGGTCGTATGAGGCTTAATCCCTCTTTATCTTTGGCTGCCAAAAGCATACCTTCAGATAATAACCCCATGATTTTTGCAGGTTTTAAGTTTGCTACTAAACATGCTTGTGTCCCTATAAGGCTAGAGGGTGTGTAAAACTCTTTTATTCCTGCTATTACTTGTCTTGGATTTTCTTCTCCTGCATCTACTTTTAGTTTTAGGAGTCGGTCACTTTTTGGAACTTCCTTAGCATCTAAAATAGTTACAATTTTGATTTTTGTTTCAAAAAATTTGTCGATAGTAATTATACCCTCTGTTGCTATCTTTTTATTTTGTGAAGTTTTAGGTTCTGGTGCTTTTAAAACCTCTTCTTCAATTCTTGGAAAGAGTGGAGGGAGTTTTTTGATAGTAAAAGTATCTAGTAGCTTTTTCTCTTTTATAAATGAGATAAAGTTTTTGTTATCTATCTCAAATCCAAGTGCATCTGCGATATTTTTGCAGGTTTTTGGCATAACAGAATTAAGCATGATAGAAACCTTTGCCAAGAGGTTTGCCACAAGTGCCACAAGTGCCATTGCTTCATCTTCTTTACCCTCTTTCATTTTTGTCCAAGGTTCATATGAAGTTATGGATTGGTTAGCGATTGTTAAAATTTTCCAAAGATCTTCAAGAAAACGGTTTAGTTGTAGTTCAAATATATAACTTTCAAGTTTGTCGATGATTGCATCTGCTTCATCAATCTCTTTTTTATGGTATTTCAAAACATTAGAAGAGTCTATTTCAAATGAACTGTATTTTCCACTCATTCCGATAATTCTATTCATTAGGTTTCCAAGGTCATTTCCTAGGTCGGAGTTTATCCTATCTATGAGTGCTTTTTGGCTAAAATCACCATCTTGTCCAAATGGTACTTCACGAAGCAAAAAGTATCTAAAGTTTTCTAAACCATATGCATCTGCTACCTCTTTTGGGTCAACTACATTTCCTTTTGATTTACTCATTTTTTCGCCATTTCTTGTCCACCAGCCATGAGCTCCTATATGTTTAGGAAGTGGCAAGTTGAGACTCATCAAAAAAGCAGGCCAGTAGATTGCGTGAAATCTTAATATATCTTTTCCAACAAGTTGTACAGTTGTACCACTCCAGTAATCCATATCTTTTTCATCTTTTCCATACCCTAAAGCGGTTATATAGTTCATCAATGCATCCATCCAAACATACATGACATGTTTTGGGTCATTTGCAGAGGCGGGTAGTTTTACACCCCAATCAAAACTAGTTCTTGTTATGGAGAGGTCATTTAAGCCCTGTTTTACAAAACTTATAACTTCATTTTTTTTAGCTTTTGGAAGTACACATCTCTCATCGTCACTGTACCATTTTAGCAATCTATCTTCATATTTTGAGAGACGAAAAAAATAACTCTCCTCTTTGACAATGCTTGTGGTTTTACCACAATCAGGACAACACTCATCATCATAAAGTTGAATCTTTGTAAAAAAAGTTTCACAACTAACACAGTAAAAACCCTCATACATATCTTTGTAAATATCGCCATTTTCACTCATAACTTCAAAAGCTTTTTGCACACCTATCATATGCTCTTTGTCTGTTGTTCTTATAAACTTATCATAGGATATATCAAATGCATCCCAAAGTGTTTTAAACTTGCCACTTATCTCGTCTGCATACTCTTGTGGACTTCTGTCTCTACTTTTTGCAGCCTCTTCAATCTTTTGACCGTGTTCATCTGTACCTGTTAAAAACATTGTATCGAGCCCGATAAGGCGAGAGTATCTAGCTAATGTATCTGCTATGATGGTCGTATAAGCATGACCTATATGAGGTACATCATTGACATAATAAATTGGGGTAGTTATATAAGCTTTTTTGCAATCTTTTGGCATTTTCTATCCACCGTCTTTTTAATTTATCTTACTCAAAATTTGCTTATAGCTATAAAATAAGTTTAATAAATGTCGATATTTTATAAAATTTGTCTAAAAGAGGGATGGAGATGACACTGTTTAAAAGCCGTATGGAAACAGAGAAATTGGAAAAGTTAGAAAAAGAGAATTTATCACTATTAAATGAAAACGAGTCACTTAAAAGGGAGTTAGAGAACTTATGGAGCCAAAACCTTAAAAATGATGAGAAAAAAGAGTCAAATAACGAGTTGGCTCTTATGAAATATCAAAATGAACAATTAAAGAAAAATTTGTTAGATATTCAAAAAAACATGGCTGAATCAGTTGATAAATCAAAAGCGGGAAATGAAAAACTTACCTGTTTACTTGGAACGATTGTACAAACAGATGAACAAATTCAGAGTATTTCGACTAAACTCGAAGAGCTTTCTATCGGTTCAAGTGAATCAATGTCAACAATAGAGCTTCTTTCAAATAGAACTGATGATGTTGGAAGTGTACTTTCTATGATAAAAGATATTTCAGATCAAACTAATCTTTTGGCACTAAATGCTGCTATTGAAGCTGCAAGGGCAGGGGAGCATGGGAGAGGTTTTGCTGTTGTTGCTGATGAGGTTAGAAAATTGGCTGATCAGACAGATAAGGCGGTTTCTGAGATAAATATCTCTCTTAAGTCGATGAAGCAAGATGTTACAACAGTGATAGAGCAGTTTTCACAAGTGTTAGAGGGGGTAAAGGGTTCAAATGAGTGTGTTAGGAAGTTAGATAGTGTATTATCTGGGAATACTACTCATATGCGAGATACGCTGAATTTTAATAAATTTACAAATGATCGAATATTTATGACATTGGCAAAAGTAGATCATATAATTTGGAAGATTAATACATATCTATCGGGCATTACTCAAAAAGAGCAATTTGCTTTTGTTAGTCATCATGATTGTCGTTTGGGGCAGTGGTATGAAAAGGGTGATGGATTTGAAACATTTAGTAATACACCAAGTTACAAAAAGCTTCCAGTCCCTCATGCTATGGTACACAATGCTACACATAAAGTTTTTGATGTTATAAAGGAGAGAGATTTAGATATCGAAAAGCTGTGTGTAGGATTTAGAGAGATGGAAGAGGGGAGTGATCAAGTATTTGAGATATTAGATCAAATTTTACATGAGAAGAAATAGTTTATACCCACATTAGTTGTGATAGAAATATAATGATGATAACTAGTACAAATGGAAATATATGACTCTTAAAAAGCCAAGGATTAATTTTAAAAAAGAGTTGGTTAAATCCTCTAATACCTAACCACAATCCTAGAAAGGCTTTGATTAGAAGAAGAGTTTGAAATGAACTAAGACCATCTGTACTTATTTCCCCAAAAACTTCCCTTATGAGATATAATCCAGATGCAACTGCTACCAAAAGAGCATAAGGTACTACTTTTCTAACCTCTACCATAATAGCTTCTCTAGCCTTTGTGCTCTCATCAGGTGAGAGAGTCTTTTTCATCTTTGAGAGAAATAGGTTGTCTACAAATAAAAATCCACCATAGATAAAAACAGCAAAAATATGAATTAAGTGAAATAGTGTATAAGTGATGAATAACTCCTCTATTTTAGATGATATACAACTTGCCCAGCAAAAGGAGTTAGATATGAGGACTTAACTCCTGCATCTATTAATCTTTTGCTCGTCCAATTGTTGCAAGTATGAAAGAGATTGTATGATTTTTTAGCTTTGAAGTAAAATATATTTCGATTTTTATAAGTATCTTTATATCTAATAAATTCCTTATTTTCTACTAAAAACCCATCAAAAATGCTTTTTCTCAATTTAAATAGAGATGCATCTGAAAGAGTTACTTTTATTAGATTTTTAGTATTGATATTTTGATAATAACCTACACGGATAAGTGCAGGGGTATTTAAAAAGAGTGATCTTAGTGTAACTTTAATCTCTATTTTATCCCAAGAAGGTACTTTCATCATAAACTCTTCGTCTCCATAACTAAAAGATAGGTAGCCTCTAGTGTTAGTTTTTAATAGATTTGGAAAAGCTTTTAAAAACTCATCTTTAAAATCAGTTATTTTTATGATAATCTCTGTATGCATCTTGTCTTGATACAGGTATATCTCTTTAGTATGCTTCGCGTCTTGTGTCGGAGTTGGAAATAGAAGAGATAAAAAGGATAGTGAAATATAAAATATCAATGCGGCTAATGCGACTAGAAGAAGTTTTAATAATTTTTTCAAATACATTTGCTATGATAGCAAATGTATTTGAACAATCTGCAAATTTTTACAGATTGTCTCTATGCTACAGTTAACTTTTTATTAAAATCATGAAGTTGCTTACTGTAGAACTTTTGCATTTTATGTGCAAAAGATACAACTCTATCTTTGATAATTGGGTAACCCGCCCGTACAAACTCTACGATAGCACCGACAGATACCATAAATAGCACCACAAATAGATAAGGTACAAGTGATATTTTTGAATTTTTACTCATAATAAATCCTTTCTTGAGCATATTTTAGTATTGCTACTTATTAAGTATATTTAATTTTGCTTAAAAAAAAATAAAATGATTTAATTGAGCTTAATAATTTATGTCAATACTTTAATATCAGTGAAAATTACTTTTTTAATATCTCTTCTTTTTATCTCTTTGCCCTCATATATCGTTATATTTGATAAAGTATTATTGATATCTTCCATCTCTATAAGTAGTCTACTATCATTGTGTTTGTATTCCCAAGATCTTCTTTTTTGGTTATTATCAAAGCTTTTGAGTGTTCCTTTAGATTTTCTTGTCATAAAGTACCAGTTACCATTACCATCTTTATTGTATCCATTTTCATATGGGTTTTTTGGAAGTTCATCTTTGCTTGTTATATGTTTTATAGACATAACCTCTTCACCCTTTTTTTTGACTCTGCTATATATGGTTTGCTCATTTTCACTTTTATCTGGCTTTTTGAAAGCGATTGTCTCAACTCCTGCTAATGATAGGAAAGATGAACTATGTTCAAGCTGTTGAATTTCTTCATAATAAAAGAGTTGATAGTTTTGTGCTCTATCTTTTTTGACCTCAAGCCAAATCTCTTTTTTGTCATTTAAACGCTGAAGCAGATATCTACAAGCTAGTGATTTTTGTGCATCACTAAAATTTAATATATTTTTGCAGACATAAGACTCTTTTTCTTTAAGATTGTTACCTTTTAGCTGCAGATAATCATCTTGATGCAATGAAATTGGGTTAAACATAAAAAAAACTCCTATTATTATAGATAGCAATAAATCGACAATTACTTTTAAAACTTTAGATTTTTATAAAAATAATTTAATTTATGATAGAATTACTTTTTCTTCTTAAGAATGTAATAATTTTTTTATAAAACATACGAAAAAGTGTATAAAAAGATAAAAAAAGTGTTCGTTTTATAATATATTAAACATAAAAATATATAATTGCAGTATGTTTTATGTTGATTAAATTACATAGAGATTAGCTACCGTATAAAGAGATAGTTTTTATGTGTGATTTATCAAAGCTTCGGTATGATTTATACATGGAATCTAAGGACATATACAACATTTTGCATAATGCAGTGGAAGCACAATATTATGGAAAAAAAATTAGCCAAAAAGATATGGCTAAAAAACTTGGCATATCAATGAGAACTTATCAAGATTGGCGTCTTGGTAACTCAAAACCTCAAGCAGCACAAGCGATTTTCCGCATGCTTGGAGAGTTAGATGAGGGTGATGTGGTGAGAATAATTAAAAAGATTTCAAGGGGGTTGGGTGATGACAAGGTTAAGCGAAGTTGAGAGAGCTGCACTAGAGGATTTGTTTGTGCTATTGCCAAATAATTCAATATTTTCAAAATTTTTTTCTATTTTGAAAAGAGTTTTTTCTACAAATTAAAAAATTAGAGATGATAAGGCTGAAGTTTAAAGTAAAAGATTCTAAATATATAGATGGTTTAGAGTGTTATTAGTCTGAGGTTTTGCTACTTTGCCTTTATCTTTTAGTGGTAACTCTTCTATTTGTGGAAGTGGTGGAGAAAAGTAGTATCCTTGTGAATAATCTACTCCTAGATTTTTTACTATATTAAATATATCTTCATTGTGTACAAACTCAGCCACTGTCTTTGCTCCAATCTTTTTGGCAAATACTACTATTGTCTCAACTATCTTTATGCTACTTTTATCTGTATCTAAATTTTTTACAAAAGAGCCATCTATTTTGATAATATCCGCATCTATTGTGAGTATTCGGCTAAAGTTAGAAGACTCTGTTCCAAAATCATCTATTGAGATTTTAAAACCCATCTCTTTTAACTCTTTAAGAATATTTTTATTTTTATTTGAGGTATTTATATTTTCAAGTACTTCAAAGTATACATTTTTAGGATCTATATTATATTGTCTAATTTTTTGTTTTAAAAATTTTATAATACTAGTATCTTCTAAATCATCATTTGTGATATTGATAGAGAAATCAATTTGTGATTTTTCAAATAGTTGAAAACTTTTTTCTATAACAGTTTTTGTTATAATTTGCATATATCCAGTCTTTTGTGCAATTTCCAAAAAGATATGAGGTGGGACTATCGTATCTTTGTCTCTAGCTCTTACAAGAGACTCATACTTTTCAATTTTTTCAGTTTTATTGTTGATAATTGGTTGATAATAGACTACCAAATCATCCTCTAATATTATCTCTTTAATACGCTTTGCCCAGTATAAATTATTTTTCTGTTGTTTATCATATTTCTCACTATTTTCAAAGAGTTTATACCCATTTTCTCCTCTCTTTTTTATATCTGAAAGGGCTGCATTCGCCTGTATGATTATCTTTTCGCTGTTTTTCCTTGCGATACCTGCTGAGAAGGTGATAGATATATCAATTTCTTGATATTTTATACTTTCAAGTTCAAAAAGATTTTTGATAGAGTGCATAAAATTTATGTCTTTGTCGCGGGTATAATCTTTTATAATAAATGCAAAATGGTTTGCAAATAGATGGTATAACAAAAAATCTTTTGATGCAATTTTATCTAGTCTTTGATAAACTTTTTTAATAATCTCATTTGAAAATGGTTTACCGAACTCACTTGTTATAGTGTCAAATGAGTCAATTTCTAAAATAATTAAAGATATATTATTTTTGAACTTTGTTAGATGCTCTTCTAAAGCATATTGATTTGGAAGATTTGTTAAAGGATTTGTTCTAAGTTGTGAATGGAGTTTGAGTTTTTGTTTTTCTATCTTTTGATTTGATTCTTTTAAGTTTTCTATATTTCTTTCATGTGCTATTGCTGTATATGCACTAAAGAGAGCTATACATATGTAAGTTGATGTTGCGAGTATTAAATCTTTATTTTCAACATGTAAATTTACAAATGGTAAAATTTCCAATATATAGGTAGTAGCGATAGTTGTTAAAGTTGCTATAAGACCAAATCGATACCCTTTTATCAAAAATGAAGAGACTATAAAAAGAGCATACCATAGCAACTTACTTTGACTATTTTCTAAGATAAGTATAATAGCAGTAAATACTATAAATCCTATACTTAAAACAGCAGTAGATGTGATATCAAAATATTTTTTATCTCGCCTTAAAAAAACCATTAAACTAGTAAATGCTATAGCACAACCAATATCTACAATACCCAAGACATGCGGTCCCATAAAAAGCCTGAGCATGCCAGCAAAGAGTGCAACTAAAGCACCAGAAATAAATATAGAGTTTAATTGAATAAATCTATTTTTTAATAACTCTTCATTCTCATTAAATCTGAAACCACTTGTAAGAAGATTATTTAAAATATTTTTAGGGCTCATATCTTTTGTTATACTTTCATTAAGTTTAATTATAGAACATCTCTAAAAACTATTGATATTTATAGCTTTGTGAGGTTTTTAGAGGTACCCTATATGCTATATCGACACAATTAAGATTTTAAAGAATCTTTTTTGAGTGTACTAGTACACTCCTTTTCTTATTTGGTATTTTCAAATATTTTAAATTGACTCATGTTATACTTTGCAAAATTTTTTATAAGGAGGAGAGATGCAAGATACTAAAGAGTCTTTAAAAAATTATTTTACACTCTCAATCTCTCCTAATCTTTTAGAGCTGGCTCTTTTACAAAAAAGTTTAAGCTCTTGTAAAAAATTTTATATCTTAAAAACAAGATTAACACTTTTATCAAACATATTCATACCTAGATGCACATACTATACAGTCTGCTTTGCATTTCGAAGATCTGGTATTCATCCTCCTCTCCCCTAAACTTTTTTAATCATAATTTCACAAAAAAATATAAAAATTATAAAGGGATAGTAATGTCGAAAAATTATATAGTAGGATTTCCAAGAGTTGGAGAAAAAAGAGAGCTTAAAAAAGCATTAGAGAGTTTTTGGGCTAAAAATAGCTCATTTAATGAAGTTAAAAAAGTAGCAAGTGAACTTAAAAAACACCACTGGCTCTACCAAAAAAATGCAGGCATTGAGTATATAAGTTCAAATGATTTTTCACTTTATGACAATATGCTTGATATGATTGTAACACTTGGTGCAACTGCTAAAAGATTTAAAAATCTTGAAAATGAAGAGCTCTATTTTGCAATGGCTAGAGGAGATAAAAATGCAGTTGCTTTAGAGATGACCAAGTGGTTTAACACAAATTATCACTACATCGTGCCTGAATTATCTTTGGAAGATGAGTATAAACTTGATGCTTCAAAGATTATTGATGAGTACAATGAAGCAAAAGCTTTGGGTATCAAAACAAAGATAAATATCATAGGACCTTTAACATTTTTAGGGCTTTCAAAGAGGGTAGATGCTAAAGATACTTATGCGTTATTAGATAAGATTTTGCCAATTTATAAAGAGCTTTTAAAAGAGCTCTCCAAGCTAGATGCTAAGATAACTCTACAAATTGATGAGCCGATATTTGTAAAAGATAGTGAACTTAGAGTTTTAAAGTTTATAAAAAATACATATGACACTCTAGCAGATGTGAGTGAAAATATAAAGATAGTTGTCTGTACATATTTTGAACACTCAACTGAAGCAACTGAGATTTTAGTTGATACTCCTATTTGGGCAATTGGGCTTGATTTTTTGTATGGAGATGAAAACATAAAATCACTCCCTTTGATAGGCAAAAGTGGCAAAAAACTGATAGCTGGAGTAGTTGATGGTAGAAATATTTGGAAAAATGATATATCAAAAACTATATCTTTATTAGATTCAATCTCTAAAAAAGTAGATAAAAAAAATATCATAGTAAGTTCATCTTGCTCACTTCTTCACGCCCCTTTTACTCTAAAATATGAAAAAAACTTAGATTCAGATATAAAAAACTGGTTAAGCTTTGCAGTAGAAAAACTTGATGAAATATCTTTAATCTCAAAACTCTTTTTAGATGAGCTAAATGAAGATGATAAAGAGAAAATAGAGCTAAATAAAAAAGCAAACAAAAGTAGAAAAACATCAGCACTCATTCATGATAAAGAGGTTCAAAATAGAGTAGAAAATATCACAAAACTACAAAGAGATGGAAAATATGAAGATAGAATAAAATTGCAAAAAGAGATTTTATCATATAATGACCTTGCCACTACAACTATAGGTTCATTTCCTCAAACTCCTGAAGTTAGAAAAGCTAGAAGAGATTTTAAAAGTGGTGACATAAGTAAATTAGAGTATGAAAAGCAGATGAAAAACTATATAGATGAGTGTATAAAGTTTCAAGAGAAATGTGGCATCGAGGTGTTAGTTCATGGCGAGCCTGAGAGAAATGATATGGTTGAGTATTTTGGTGAACAGTTAAAAGGGTATGGATTTACTCAAAATGGCTGGGTTCAAAGTTATGGTAGTAGATGTGTAAAGCCACCATTTATCTACGGAGATATAAGCAGACCTAAACCTATGACTGTAGATTGGATGATTTACGCAGCAAGTAAAAGTGATAAAATAATGAAAGGAATGTTAACAGGTCCTGTAACGATTTTAAACTGGTCATTTATAAGAGATGATAAGCCAAAAGATGAGGTCTCAAAACAGATTGCAGTATCTTTGAGTGATGAGATAGATGATCTTCAAAATGCAGGAATAAAGATTATACAAGTAGATGAAGCAGCTTTTAAAGAGGGATATCCACTAAGAGATGCAAAGATAGAAGTTTATGAAAAATGGGCAGTTAGAGACTTTAAAATATCAGTAAGCAAAGCAAAAAAAGAGACTCAAATCCACACACATATGTGTTACAGCGAGTTCAATGACATCATAGATACTATTGAAAATATGGATGCAGATGTGATCTCAATAGAGACAGCAAGAAGTGGAAATGAACTCTTAAAGATATTTAAACAAACAGGCTACAAACAAGAGGTGGGACCTGGAGTTTATGATATCCACTCTCCAAGAGTTCCAACTGTAGAGGAGATAGTAAAACAGATAGAGATGCTGTTAGAAGTTTTACCTAAAAAACAGCTGTGGATAAATCCAGATTGTGGTTTAAAAACAAGAAAGTGGGAAGAGGTAAAACCAAGTTTAGAAAATATGGTAAAAGCGGTAAAGATAGTTAGAGAAAAAATCTGATAGTTTTTGATGCAATACTTATTTCGTATTGCATCTATTATAAAAGGTTCAAATTATTATTTGATTTAATTTTTAGATAGTATAAAGATGGATTTTGTCAATAATCATATCTATATCTTTTTCATTAATCTCTTCATAAATTGGCAAAGTTATTATCTCATTGGATAGTTTATATGATTTTGGAGCGATAGTTTTGAATTTTTCATCAAGAATCCAATGTCTTTTTAGATAAACTCCCTCTTTTCGCATCTTGACAAAAAGCTTATTTGCATCTGAGACTATTATCGGGAATCCTTGAGGGATATCATCTTCTTGTAGTTTTGTAAAAAGAGGTTTTATGGAGTATTTTTTACTTTTTTCAAGCCATAGATAAAAAAGCTCTCGTCTAAGTTTTATATTTTTATCTATATCAAAATTTTCTATAACTCTATTTGTAAAAAAAGAGGGGGCAAAAATAGCATTTGAGAGACTGTTTTCAGATGCTATTTTTGATCTTGAAAATTTTGGATTATGACCTATAAATCTCTTTTTTAAAACCATTGCAAGAGAGAGAAGATTTGAGATGAATTTACTCTTATAACGATAATCAATCTTTATATCAGTAAGCAATCCACCGCCCTCTGGAGTTGGCAAAAGTTTTCTAAAGCTAAATATATATGCATCTACATCTTTAAGAAGAGGTTTATCGCTTAGATAGTGGGCTCTATCTTCAACTATAAATATATTTGGATTTTGTTTTTTTACTTTTTTTATCGCTGATTTTATATTTTTAACTTCTATTCCAAAATATCGGATAAAGTAAAATATATCGATATCAGTAGTTTGGGGTAACTCTTCTATCTCAAAAAAGTTTAAATCATAATATACTATTTTATATCCATGTTTTTCAAACTGATCAGTTACTTCAGTGCAAGTATAGGCTGGGAGCAGGGCTTTTTTACTCTCTTTCTTTTTATTGAAGAGTAGCAGATTTATCGCATCTCTACCCATAAAAGTTTTTATAACAGATGGAAAATTTTTTTCTTTTTTAGTTTTTGTTTTAAACCAATTAACATTTGGAGAGTCTTGAAATTTTCTATACATTTTTTCTCTTTATAAGTTTAGATGCCATCTCTAAAAAATATACAAAAAATGGTATAGGATCTTTTAACTCAAATATACACCATACTTTTGCTCTCTTAAAATAGTCTTTTATCGCATCTGTTTTCATAATCGAAGGCAAATCTCGAATAGGAAAGAGCCAAAGCTTTCCATTTTCTTGCTCACTCTCTTGAAGAGTTTTTTCGCTTTTGGCTAAATCTAAAATAGAAGATGTTAGTGGTTTTTTCCCAGATTTTGTAACAAGTCTATACCATCTTCCAATTCTAGGGTTTATCTCTATGATTTTATATAAGCCATCTCTCTTATCAAACTTAAATTCAACATCACAAACACCTTCAAATCCTACTTCTGACAATATATTTTCTGCATAATTTTTTATCTCTTTTATATCTTCAGAAATTGCAGCTGTCGTTGTTCCAAATCCTTTTGGGTATTGTCTCTTTTTTCTTCCTGTAAAAATCTGTTTAGGTTTTAAGTTTTTAGAAAAGTTAGCGGTATAGATGACTATTTTGTCATCAGCTCCCTCAATTACCTCTTGAACTATCAACTCATCTATATTTTTTGAAACTTTATCATAAGTTCTTAAGAGTTCATCTTTATCAAATACTAAAAAACCTTTTTTAAGTCCATAAACTTTAGCCCACTTATGGTAGTAGATAGGTTTTATAAAACATGGATATAGTGCATCTTGACTCCATTTTTCTAGTGATGAGTCTTGATTTATAGTCCAAGTTTTAGGAGCTGGTGTCTTTGTTTGTTGGCATAGGTTATAAAACTTCTCTTTATTTAAAAAAAGTTCAGATAGGTCATTGTTAAGTAGAGAAAATTTATATCCAAAATAGGCTAACTCTTCTTTATATTGTGACAAAAACTCTATAAATTCATCACCAGTTGGTATGAGAATAAGTTTACCACTCTCTTTTTGTGCAAAATTTTCAAGAAGTTTTACTAATCCTTTGCTATCTTTAAAAGGATCACAAACTCCAAGTGAAGTACAATGTTTTGAAAATAATCCAGCTTCAAACCTGTTTAACCCAATTGCAAATACATCTAATTTTTCCCTTGAAACTTCTCTAATTCCTGCCAATGCAGTTGGACCTGCCCCTAAAAAAATAACTTTTATATTCTTAAGCATATTTTCTATTTAGCATAGTTACCACCAGTTCCTAAGATACAAGTTATTCTATGTGTGATTAGATACCTAAATATTGATCGCAGATGCACCAAAAATGTTTTTGAAAAGATTGTTCTACTTGCCAACTGTGATTCATGAATAATATAAAATTCAGGATTATAGACTATTTTCATTTTCTCTTTTTTAGCTCTATAGCAGATATCAATATCTTCACAATATAAAAAATATCTCTCATCAAAGCCTTTTAGCTTTTTGTATGAGCTAGATTTTATAACCATGAATGCTCCAGAAATCCAATCAGGATTAGCGTAAACTTCAGGATTATGTATATATGGTCTTTTCTTTAAAACAATAGAAGAAAAAAAATCAAAAATACAAGGAAAACTCCTATTTGATGAGCTTACCTTGCTAAAATCTCGTCTTGTGTAAACTTTAACTCCATAGATATCTGCATCTTCTTCTATTGTTTTATCTAAAATCTTCTCTAGTTGGATTGGATTAAGTATGATATCTGGATTACAAACTATGAAAATATCTTCATCTTTTGGTGAGAGTAAATCAAATAGCTTGTTTAAATTTGCTCCATATCCTCTTTGTTTATTATCAGCATAATAAACAATATCTTCCTCCTTAGAAAATGTTTTTAACTTTTGAGAATTGATATTATCAATAATTGATAGATGCAAAGTATAATTACCAATATTTTTAGGAAAGGATGCAAATGCATCTATTATCAAATCTTGATGATTATGGGAAACAATTGCTATATATACATCTTTTTTCAAAAAAATCCTTTTATATAGACTCTAGAAAATCTACTAAATTATTGGCGGCTTTATTATAGCCTTTCATCTCTTTTTCAATTACAACTTCCATCTGTCTATAAGTAGATTGAAGAGTTTTTTTATCATCAAAAATAGAGTTAATAAAATCTTCAATTTCCTCTTCATATCCTGTTATATCGTCAAATTTAGGAAAATTTGCACCCATTATCTCATTAAAAATAGGAATATTAGAGATAATTGGAACAGATTTAAACCACATCGCCTCTATAAGTGGTAAACCATATCCTTCATTTCGTGATAAGAAAAAAGAGAAGTGTGATTTTTGATATATTTTATTTAATTCATTATCATCTAAAAACCCATGGAAAATTAGATTAATATTTTTAAATTTTAAATTTTTAAAAATATTTTCTGTCTCTTTTGTCTGTTTCCCTACGATATGAAGGGTTACTGAATCAAATTTTTCACCCATTTTTAAAGAGTTTTCAAAATAGGTGCAAAACTTTAATAATCTATCAAACCCTTTATGTTTGTTAATCCGTCCAACTACACATAAATGTAAATCTTTTTGTTTAAATTTCTCAAATGCAACCTCATTATCAACTCTTTTGAAATTTTTTACCTTAAAAGGGATACCATTTGGAACAAAAAGTAGTCTTTTATTATTTTTATCAATATTAAAATATCTGCTCATATCTTCTTGTGTAGTTTGTGAAATATAACCTATGGCAAAATCAAATTTTTTTGCACTTTTAACTAAAAATAGATTATAGATTAAACCAAATTTTGTATATAGTTCTGGAAACCGTCTTTTGGAAAAATCATGGATAACTTTTATTTTTTTGCCAGGAGCAAATAGAACAGGCATTAAATTAGTCATTAAAACTAAGTCATATTTACCTTTTATAAACATTTTTCTTGTTAAATCTAAGATTTTTAAATAAAAATTCTTATCATTAACTGGTATAAATGTAATATTTTCCAACTCTTTAACATTAGGAGATAAGACTCTGCTTTTTAAGAGTTCTAAAACACTTTCACCAATATAGATATCAGTTTTTATACTGTTTTTTTTAATATCCTTGTGATTTAATAACTCAATCAAAAGATTTTCAGTATAAACACTAACACCATCATATTTTTTTATATAACCAGTTGCCACAAATGCTAGCTTTTTCAAAAAAATCCTTCTAAATTATAGATACCCTGCCACACTTCCAGATAAAATCACTCCACACTCTAAATGTTCTGTGTAGCTAAATTGATCAAAGACGGCAAATTCTGTAATTTTATATCGGCTTTTTTTTAAAATTGTTAAGTCTCTTTTTAGTGTTTGCGGATTGCAAGATATATAGATGATTCTTTCAAACTTTTTAATAAAATCAAGACTCTTTGCATCTAACCCTGCACGAGGAGGATCTACAAAAACTGTACAAAAAGAGAATTTATCTAAATCGATATCTTTTAGACGATTAAACTCTCTTTTTTTATTTAAAGCTTCTGTTAACTCCTCGCTACTTAGTCTTACAAAATCTATATTTTCTATATTATTTAATTCACAATTCTCTTTTGCACTTTTGATTGAGCGTTTTGATATTTCAGTTGCTAAAACTTGTCTAAATTTAGAACTTAAAGGAAGTGTGAAATTACCATGACCACAATATAGCTCTAAAAGGTCTCTGTCGCTTTTTCCAATTTTATCTTTAACCCAGCCTATCATCTTCTCATTTACACCGCTATTTGGCTGAGTAAATCCTGTATCATAGAGTCTGTAATGGTATTTTTTCTCAAGTATGGTTAGTGTCTCATTGATGTATTCTTTTGTTACTATTTTTTTAATACCCCTTGATCTTCCAATTAAGTCGATTTTTAATTTAGATGCAAGTTTTTTAGCTTCATCTTCCCAAATAGTATCAATTTTTTTATGATAAATTAGAGTTACTAAAAGCTCTTTAGTGTTTGATGAAAGAAACTCAACTGCAAAGATTCTCTCTTTTAAAATAGGAATTGGTGCAATCTCTTCTATCAAGTTTTGCATCATATCTGCAATTGTTTGATTCACAATTGAACAACTTTGTATCTGTAAAAGTCCTCTTTTTTCTAAAGTATTCATCGCATAGGAGATTTTATCCCCATCGTGATATATGCGAAACTCTGCACGGTCTCTAAAGTGAGAACTTTTTGAAGTTATGATATCAATATCATCTAACTCAAACTCTTCTTTAACTTTATCAACTTTAAGAGTAAGTTGCTCTTCATAACTTTTATCAAATAGTGTGCAACTCCCACATACTCCAAAATAATCACAAGTCATTTAAAACTCTCTATCAAGTTGCCTATGAGTAGATTCCACCCATCTACTAACACAAAGATGAGCAACTTAAAAGGCATAGATATCATAACAGGAGGTAACATCATCATACCCATAGCCATAAGGACTGAACTTACAACCATATCAATCACCAAAAAAGGGAGGTAGAGTAAAAATCCTATCTCAAAAGCAGTTTTGAGTTCACTTATCATAAATGCAGGTATAACAACACTTAAAGGAACATCTTTGTAACTTTGTGGATTTGGAACATCTCTAATTCTTAAAAATAGTGCTAAATCTTTCTCTCTTGTATTTCTAATCATAAAATCTTTAAAGGGTTCAACTCCCTTTTCAAAAGCCACATCATAGGTAATCTCTTTATCGATATAAGGCTTAACTGCATTTTCATATGCATGTTTCCCAACAGGTTCCATTATGAAAAAAGTTAAAATCATAGCAAGGGAGACTAAGATTTGATTTGGTGGCATTTGTTGTGTTCCAAGAGCTTGTCTAAGAAATGAAAATACAACTATAAGACGAACGAAACTTGTCATCACTAAAAGAAGTGAAGGGGCTAAAACTAAGAGTGTTAAGATGATTAAAACATTTAGAGAGTTTACTAAATCTTGTGGCTCGCTTGGGGCTGATAGTGAGATATCTATATTTGGAACAGTTACGGGGTCTGCACCAAAGGCAAAAGAGGTTATAAAAAATATGAACCAAATTGGTTTGAAAATGATTATCCTCCCGTGGCATCAAGAATGCTCTTTTTTGCACCCTCTTTATCATCCTTATCTTTAGAAAAAAAGTATAACTCAACTCTCCTATTTTTTTCCTTACCCTCTTTTGTTAAATTTGAAGCTATTGGTTCAAACTCTGCCTTACCACCTGCGGTTATGAGTTTTGGCTCTACTCCATCTTTTATAAGTTCTTGTGCAACAGATATTGCTCTCTCAGCTGAGAGGGACCAATTTCCTCTATATAGTCCTATAGATTCCATTGCTGAATCATCTGTATGACCTACAATATTTATATGTAGATTTTTAGGAAGTTTATCGATTATAAGTGCAATTCTTTTTAAAAATAGAAGTCCATCTTCATTTTTTATCTCTGCTTCTCCAGCTCCAAAGAGAAGTTTTGCAGGAAGCCTTATCATAAAACCATCTTCACTCTCTTGTAGTGTTACCTCTGAAGCCTCAGCTGAACCCTCTTTCATCATCTCATTTATCTCTATAATAGTTCTTTTCATAGTTTTTATTTTTTGAGCTGTTTCGTCTTGTTGGTCTATTGGAGTTGTCTCTTGTTGTCTCTCTTGACTAATTTCTGTTTTTGTACCACCTTCTAGTACACTTAGAGCTCCAGCAAGTGAACCAACTGCTTCTTCAACTTTTTTTGCATCCATTGTGGACATAGATAGAAGTAGTACAAAAAAACATAAAAGAAGTGACATAAGATCACCAAATGCAGCAAGCCATCCTGGCATACATTTGGGACAGTCAGCTTTGGGACACTTTTTCTTTTTAGCCATCTGTTTACCTATTTGTCAAATTGGCTTTCTCGCTCGCTTGGAGCTAGAAATGCCAGTAATTTTGCTTCTAAAGTTCTTGGGTTGTCTCCTGCTTGAATTGACATAATCCCTTCAATAATTAGTTGTTTAACTACCATCTCATCTGCATTTCTAAGAGTTAAAATATTTTCAACAGGACCTCCGATGATATTTCCAAGCATTGCACCATACATGGTAGTAAGAAGAGCAACCGCCATAGCAGGACCAATTGCTGCTGGATCTGCCATATTTAAAAGCATAGCAACTAAACCTATAAGCGTACCTATCATTCCCATAGCTCCAGCAAATCCTGCAAGTTGCCCAAACATTGAAGCATTTGTTTTATGTCTACTATCAGTCTGTTCCATATCAATTTCAAGTAAATCTCTGATGATATCAGGCTCATTTCCATCAATTGCCATGCCAAGACCTCGTTTTAAAAAGTTATTTTCTTCATTATTTGCATCACCTTCTAACGCTAGTATCCCATCTTTCCTAGCTTTTGTTGAAAATTCTACAAGTTTTGAAATCAACTCTTTTGGATCATCTGTTACAGGTTTGATAGCAACCATGAAAACTTTTCCAAATGATTTCACCTGATCCATTTTAAAACCAATTAGAATAGTTCCAGCAGTTCCACCAAATACAATAAGTAAAGAAGGTATATCAATATATGGACCAATTCCAACACCCATAGCCATAGCACCAGCTAAAAGTAGGAGGGTTAAAACCAATCCAATTACACTTCCTAAATCCATTTTCTCTCTCTTATTAGGTTAATTTCATTAAATATCGGTAATATCTATAAAAAATTTAGCTATTTGTACGATATAGTAAATAATATGAATTAATTTATATTATTAAAGTTCGTATAGTACTAAAATTAATATAAATTAATAAAATTATTTAAATAAATTCAAGGAAAAACAAAATATGTCAAATATATCAATTATTATATTAGCTGCTGGCAAAGGTTCACGAATGAAATCTACAAAACCAAAAGTTCTTCACAAAATTTCAGGATATGAGATGCTTTATTACTCTATAAAAGAGGCTAAAAAGTTAAGTGATGATATCACTGTTGTTTTATATCATCAAGCCCAGCTTGTAGAGTTAGAGATGCAAAAGTATTATAATGATATAAAATTTGTTATACAAGATCATAAAAACTATCCAGGAACTGGAGGTGCAGTTATGAATATAGATACAAAACATGACAAAGTTCTTGTCTTAAATGGAGATATGCCACTAATCAAATCAGATGAACTTAAAAAGTTCTCTCTTATAGATGCAGATATAGTTATGAGTGTAATAGATATGGATGACTCCTGCGGATATGGTAGAGTTGTTGTAGAAAATGGTGAAGTAGTTAAAATTGTAGAAGAGAAAGATGCAAGTGAGAGTGAAAAAGAGATAAAAACAGTAAATGCAGGAATCTACCTATACTCAAACAATATACTTCAAACTTATCTACCAAAATTAAGCAATGACAATGCCCAAGAAGAGTATTACATAACAGATATCGTAGAATTTGCCAAAAATGACAATAAAAAGATAGCACCATTATATGTAAGTGAAGAGAATTTTAAGGGTGTAAATTCAAAGTATGATTTATCAGTTGCAGAAGAGATTATGCAAAAGAGAATTAAAAAAGAGTTTATGAACGCTGGTGTTATAATGCGTCTTCCTGATACAATTTTTATAGATTCAGATGTTCAGATTGAAGGTGAGAGTATCATTGAAAATGGAGTATGTTTACTAAATGGAGCTAAAATCATAAATAGTCACATAAAAGCTAATTCTGTAATAGAAGATAGTATAATCGAAAATTCAAGCATTGGTCCAATTTCAAGAGTCAGACCTAAGAGTGTTTTAATAGATACTCATATAGGAAATTTTGTAGAAATTAAAAAATCTACATTAAAAGGTGTCAAAGCTGGACATTTAAGCTATCTTGGAGATAGTGAGATAGATGAAGGTACAAATATAGGAGCAGGAACAATAACTTGCAACTATGATGGTAAAAATAAATATAAAACAATAATAGGAAAAAATGTTTTCATAGGAAGTGATACTCAGATAGTAGCACCAGTTGTCATAGAAGATAATGTTTTAATAGCCGCAGGAACTACAGTAAACCAAGATGTTAAAAAAGGTTCTTTAGCGATAAGTAGAACGGATATGAAAACAGTGGAAGGTTTTTTCGATAAGTTTTTTAAGGAATAGCAATTTTACAAAATAAAAAAATTCTCCTTGGAGTTACAGGCTCTATTGCAATCTACAAAGCATTAGAGCTTATAAGATTGTACAAAAAAGCAGGGGCGGAGGTTAGAGTTATCTTGACAGGGGCTGCCTCAAAATTTATCTCCCCTTTAACTTTTGAAGCGATAAGCTCAAATGAAGTATTAACGAGCAAAACAGAGAGTTGGGCAAACGATAACAATCATATCGACATAGGTAAATGGGCAGATATATTTGTCATAGCCCCAGCAACCGCAAACACGATAAATAAACTAAGCAATGGAATAGCTGACAATCTTTTAACCCAAACTGCCTTAGCATATAAAGATGTAAAACTCATAGCTCCAGCTGCAAATACAGCTATGTATAAAAACCCAACCACTCAAGCATCTCTAAAGATGTTACAACTTATAAATTATGAAGTTATAAAACCCTCAACTAAACTTTTAGCTTGTGGAGATGAAGGGGAGGGTGCTTTAGCTGAAGTTGAAAATATTTTTTATAAAACTGCACAGGTTTTAAATAGAGATGCATTTTGGATAAACCGTCGTGTGATTGTTACTGGTGGTGGGACGATTGAGAAGATTGATGATGTTAGGTATATCTCAAACTTTTCGAGTGGGAAAATGGCAAAAGCACTCTCAACAGCTCTTTATCTAAAAGGGGCAGATGTATGTTTGATAACAACTAAGAAACTTGATGATTTGGTAGAGGGGATTTATCAGATAGATGTAGAGAGTACAACTCAGCTACACGAGTATCTTGTAGATGCAATAAGAGTTTCTAAAAAAGGCATCATGACAAAAGCTACTCTAACAGATGATTCAATTCCAGAGCTTATACAGAAAAAACCTTATCTATTTATGGCAGCAGCTGTTAGTGATTATAAGCCAAGATATCCGCAATCTGGAAAACTTAAAAAAGAGATGATAGGTGATGTTTGGAATTTGGAGCTTGAAAAAAATGTAGATATCTTATCTTCGATAAATAAAGAGGATATATTTACAGTAGGTTTTAAAGCAGAGATGGATAAAAATAGTGGCAAAGAGAGTGCAAAAAGTATGCTTCAAAATAAGAGTTTAGATGCAGTTGCACTAAACTATGTCAGTGAACACTCTTTTGGAAGTGATAAAAATGCTATAACACTTTTTACAAAAGATTTAGAGGTAGATTTAAAAGAGGCTTTGAAACTTGATATCTCTTTGGAGTTATTGGAAACTTTGAGTAAGAACGGCAAGTGATGATTTCACAGATTTTAAATATTGCAAAAATCGACTCACTCCTTTCAAATTTAAAAACTGCAAGATTTAACTCACTACTTCCAATGACAATTGATGTCCTGGATAAAAGCAAAGAAAATCTTTATATGTTAAAAATAGGAACTAAAGAGTTAAGTACAAAAAGCACAATTGATTTAGAAGTAGGAAGTAAATACTGGGGACTTATGAAGGAGGATGTATCTTTAAACTCTCTTAGCCTTTCACAACTTTTAAAAAAGCCAAAACTTCTACAAGCCCAAAGAGATAATTTTTTACCACAATTTACCCAGACAAAATTAGAAGAGCTTTTTTCAAAAGAGAATCCAAAAACTGAATTAAAAATGGTATTATTAGATAAGTTGTCACAAGCTTCTACAAAAAATGAGTTTATGACACTAACAAACATGATAGCAGCTTTAAATGAAAATGTATTTACAATGGTTTTAAAAGAGGGTAATCAAAATACGATGTTTCAATTTAAAAAAAGAAAAAAAGCAACTCCAGATGCAAAAGAAGATGCACAAGTTGACTTTTACGCAGCATTTGAAAATTTAGGACCGGTTGAGGGTTTGATTTCAGTTGTAAAAGATGAGAGAAGGGTATCACTATCTCTTTTTTATGAGAATTCTTTGGAGTTTTTGAAAAATGAGTTAGAATTTTTAGATTTGGAAGGTTTGCTCTATCATAAAGATAAAAAGATTGAGCCTATATATGAACTTACCCCTTCACTTTTAGATGTTAGAGGATAAAAAATGAATAACTTAAAACATATCGCAATTATCATGGATGGAAATGGTAGATGGGCAAAAAAACAGGGATTTTTAAAGCGAATTGTAGGACATGAAGAGGGTGCAAAAAGAGTTAGAGAACTTACAATCCATGCTTCAAATATGGGTTTAAAATACCTTACTCTCTATGCATTTAGCACAGAAAACTGGAAACGATCAGATGCTGAGGTCAGTTTTTTGATGAAACTAATGGACAAGTATCTCAAAAATGAACTCAAACTATTTTTAGATAACAATGTCCGTTTTGATACGATTGGAGATTTGAGTAAATTACCAAAAAATTTACAAGAGAGAATCTCTTATACAAAAGAAAAAACTGCACATTTTGATGGTCTTACACAAGTATTAGCTGTAAATTATGGCTCAAAAGATGAGATAATAAGAGCAGTAAACAAAGCCATAAAAGAAGGTAAAGAGGTAGATGAAAAGAGTTTTGGACAATTTTTAGATACAAAAAATATAGATCCTGTCGATATACTAATTCGTACAGGTGGCGATAAAAGAGTTTCAAACTATCTTTTATGGCAAATAGCTTATAGCGAGCTTTTTTTTACAGATACACTTTGGCCAGATTTTACAGCTGAAAAATTACAAAGTGTTATAGATAAATTTCAAAATATTGATAGAAGATTTGGTGGAGTTAAATAATATGATGTTAGAAGGTGGTATTTTAATTCTTTTTGGGCTTTTGTTTGGCTCTTTTTTAAATGTTTTGATTTTACGAATTCCCAAAGAAGAAAGCATAGTATTTCCTGGTTCTCACTGTACAAAATGCAACACAAAGCTAAAATGGTGGCACAATATACCAATCTTTTCTTGGCTTCTTTTAGGTGGAAAATGTAGCTTTTGTAAAGATAAAATATCTATCCAATACCCAATTATAGAGTTTTTAACTGCACTGATATTTGGACTTGTATATTATAAACTTGGAGATATCACATATAGTTTTATAACAGGACTTGTTTTTGCTCTTCTTCTTGGACTCTCTCTAATAGACCTTCGTTATAAAGCGGTTCCTGATAGTCTAAATTTAGCAGCTCTAACTTTGGCTATATTTGCATCTCCTTTTATACTAGAAAACTTAACAAATGCACTTCTTTATGCAGGTGGTTTTGCACTTCTTCGTTTTTATGTATCATACATCGTAAAAAAAGAAGCACTTGGTGAAGCTGATATCATGATAGCTGCAACAATCGGTGCATTGGTTGGCTTAAAACTTGGAGCTTTAGTTATATTTTTATCAGCTATCATCGCACTCCCTGTCTTTATCATCATAAAAGATAAAGATTTAGAAGTTCCTTTTATACCATTTTTGGCATTTGCTCTTTTTATAGTTTATATGTTTGATGGATTTTTTGCTCAAGTGTTTGAGACACTGTATGGGGTGTGAAATAATCTGGCAACACTAATTTATACAAAGGATATAAAACAATTCTTAGCTAAAGTTGACAGTCTGAAAGTTTTGTTATCTCTTAACTTGTATAAAAAATCGCAAAAATCATTATAATATCTTCAAATTGTTCATACAAAACAATATCGGGGAATAGTTTGACAAAAAATAAGATTAATGTATAATATCAATATTAATTTAAGATAATTAAATTTTTTTATTGCTTGGGGAGTAAGAATATCGATATATAGTTAAGGAATTTATTTGAAAATCATACATTTTTCAGATACTCATCTTGGGTTTAGTGATTTGGATATCATAAACAAAGAGGGTATCAACCAAAGAGAAGCAGACTTTTATCAGGCATTTTCAGATGTTTGTGATGCCATCATAAAGATAAAACCTGATTTTATCATCCATACTGGAGATCTTTTTCATCGTGCATCTCCTTCAAATCGTGCTATCACTTTTGCATTGACACAGCTTAAAAGAGTAGAAAAGCTAAATATCCCTTTTATCATCATCGCAGGAAACCACTCAACTCCTAGAACTTCATCTTCATCTCCTATACTAGAGGCGCTAAGCACTCTGGACAATGTAAAAGCAGTTTTTTCTCAGCAGTATGAAACGGTAGAGTTTGAAGATATAATCTTTCATGCACTCCCACATATAAATGATGAGAGAATCATCGATGGTGAATTAGACTCCATAGATAAAAACATAAATCCTAAAAAGAAAAATATCTTCATGATGCACTGTTCAGTTGGTGCATCTTACTTGATGCATGAGTTTGGTGAGTGGGTTTATCCTAAAACAAGAGAAGATATATTTGAAAAGATGGACTATGTAGCTTTGGGGCATTGGCATGGTTTTGGAAATGTAGGGAAACATAAAAATGTCTACTATTCAGGCTCAACAGAGAGAACAAGTAGTAGCGATAAAAGAGATGATAAGGGTTATGTCATAGTAGAGTTAGAAGATAAAGTAACTATAACTCATCACACAATAGCTCTTCGTAAATCTTTAGAGTTTAGTATAGATGCAGATAAGTATGAAGAGCAGATAGCATCTCTTGATTTATCAGAGAGTAAAGATGCCTTAGTTGAAGTCAAACTTTTTAATCTCACATCTGCAACTTCCATAGACATAACGAATAAAGAGATAACTGAGATATTTGACAAAGCCCTTCATGTAAAAGTCAAAAGAGAGTTTAAAGAGGTTGAAGGTAGCAAGATAGATGGAAACATAGAGTCTATATCTTTAGAGAGTTATTTCATATCTCACATAAAAGAGAGTGTGAGTGATGATGTAGAGCAGAAAAGACTTACATCAAAGGCAAAAGAGCTTTTTGCACTCTATGAGGAGGTAGCTGATGATACTAACTAACCTTCATATGCAAAACTATAAAAAGTATAAAGATTACACCATAGAGTTTAACGAAGGACTCACAGGTATCATCGGACGAAATGGAGCAGGTAAGTCTACTATCTTTGATGCTATAACATTTGCCCTGTACGGTGATGTACGAGGTGAGAAAGAGACTATTCGCCACTCTAAAGCTAGTGAAAAAGAGATAGTAGCTGTTAGCTTGATGTTTGAGATAGATGGTAAAAACTATAAAGTTACAAGGCAGATGCGAGGAAAAACACTTGTCGCAAAAGCATATCTATATGATGGAGATGATGCTTTGATTGCTGAGAGTGCCAAAGGTGTAACTTCTGAGATTGTAAAACTTATAGGTATGAACAAAGAAGCTTTTTCTCACACCGTCTTTGCTTCACAAAAAGAGCTAACAGCACTAAGTGGTCTTAAAAATGAAGATAGAAAGAAAATCATTCGAAAACTTTTGGGACTTGAAAAGATAGACAGTATAGAAAAAGAGATACGGATAAAACTAACTGATCTAAATAGAGATATAAAAAGTTTTTCAGAGATTTTACTCTCAGATGCAAAAATAGAAGAGTTAAACAAAGCCAAAGAGTCACATACCAATATATTTTCCTCCTTGCAGGAGGAGATAAAAAAGGTTAAAAAAGAGTTTGATGAGAAAACTCTAGAGGTTAAAAATGTCGCCAAAGCATTAAAAGCATTTCAACTTCTAAAAGATGACTACTCAAAGCTTGAAACTAATCTCACAGTAACAAAGACAAACCTTGAAAATTTTATTAAAAATCAAAAAGAGAAACATCAAAAACTTCAAACTCTAAAAGAGCAAGAAAAACTCTATATCAAAGATAAACTTATTATGAATGAGTACAAAGAGTTAGAAAAAACTCTCCTTACTCTGCAATCTCAAAAAGAGCAACAACTCAAAAAAGAGGGTTTAGAAAAAGAGCAGGTTGTACTAAGAAGCCAGTATACAAATGCAGAAAAAGAGATTGGTGAATTTAATACAAAACTAGAGACAAAACCACAACTCATGCAAGAAAAAGAGAAGCAACAAAAGTTACTAGAACACTCTTTATCAGAGATACAAAAGATTGAACAACAAGAGTCCAAACTAAAACAAGAGATAGCCAAATACAACGGCTTGATAGAAAACTCTAACAAACAGATATCAAAGATAGAGGCAATCGGTAAAGGCTCAAACTGCCCAACATGTACAAGACCACTACTTGATGAGTATGACAATGTTATAAACTCTCTAAAAAGCGAAATTGATAAACTCCATCTAAATGAGATAGTTCAAAGAGAAAAACAGCTTCAAAATATAACACCTATAAAAAGTAAAGAGCAACAAAACAAAATAGAGATAGAGGGACGATTAAAAAAAGTAGGAGAGAGTTTAAGTGTCTTACTACAAGATGAAAAAACACTACAATCAAAAGAGATAGAGTTTAAAAATATCACACAAAAAGGCATGGCAAATAAAAAAGAGTTAGAAGCTTTAAAAGATCTCAAATATGATGAAAAAGCTCATCAAGAGACAATCCAAAAAACAGAGCAGTTAAAACCAAAGTATGAAGAGTTACTAAAACTAGAGAGTGTTATATCACAGATACCAACACTAGAAAATGAACTAAAAGAGATAGATACACAGATACAAAAAACCAAAGAGGGTATAACAACATATGAAAAATCTATAAAAGAGCATAGCTATGATGCAAAGGCTCACCAAAAACAAGAACTTATTTATGAGAGTGTTTTAAAAGATAAAGATGTAATCCAATCAAAACTATCAGAGAAAAAAGTAGAAGCTCAAAAGATAGAGGGTGAGATAAACACCATAAAAAGTGAACTTACAAGAGATAAAGAGCAGAAAAAAAAGCTTCAATCCAAGATAGATGATAAAAATGACTATGAAAAACTAAAAGCTTTCATGTCAGAGTTCAAAAACAAAATAAACTCCCAAATAGCCCCAAGAATCAGCCAGTTAGCAAGTGGGATGTATGCGAGTATAACAAGAGGAAAATACCAACACATAGAAGTAAACAACGAGTTTGACTTCTTTATCTATGACGATGGTGTGAAGTACCCGATAGAGCGATTTAGTGGTGGAGAGGTAGACTTGGCAAACTTGGTACTTCGTATCGCTATATCTAAAACTTTGAGTGAGCTTAGTGGTAGTGGTGGAGTAGGGTTCTTGGCATTTGATGAAGTGTTTGGAAGCCAAGATGAAGAGCGACGATTTGAAATCATGGAAGCATTTCATACGATAAAAGAGCAGTATAGACAGATATTTTTGATATCTCATGAGAGTGAGATAAAGGAGATGTTTGAGAGGGTGGTGGAGTTGTGATATAACTCTAAATAAAACATAATGAAAGGAAAATTATATGTTAAATAAATTCATAGAAGCAATCAAAGAAAAAAGACTTGTAGAGGTTACTTTTTATTCAAAAAAAGATAATACCAATAGGACTAGAAGATGTGTACCATTTGATTATGCTGCTGGGAAAAGGGATAAAATTCCAGTCAAAAAATTTCAATTATTTGATCTTGATAGTCCAAATGGTAGACATAATCTTCCCTTGGAAGAAGCACAAATTATTAGTCTTGTAAAACTTGATGAAGTTTTTGAACCAGCAGATTATATTAAATGGGATACTGATTGGTCAATTGAACGAGATTGGGGTATATATTCTTAAAATTGGGAGAAAAAAATGAGTCTTAAATTAAAAGATTTAGAAATTAAAGGGTTGAAATGTTACGAAGATTCAGGAATTATACCATTCCATAATTTAACGGTATTTATTGGAGAAAATGATGCAGGAAAATCAACCATTTTTGATGCATTAGAATATTTTTTAGAAAATAAAAATATACCATTAGAATTATATAGAGATAATATTGATACTATTAAAATAATTTGTACCTTTAATGTTTATACCGAAATAGAAGGCTTTGAAAAGTATATTAGTAATGGAATGATTAAAATAAAAAAAACTTTTCTTAAAAATGCTACATTTAAAGTGGAGATACTTGCTGAAGTATTTGTAGATAATGATTTTAATATCTACGATGATATGAGTGCAGGAGAATTAAAAGCATTATTATCAAGACTTGAGATTGAACCCAAAAGTAATCAGGATTTAAGAAAAGAGGCTATTAAAATACATCTAGAAGAATATGATATTGAAACAGAAAATAGATTTTTAGAAGTAAACTGGAGAATAATTTCAAATTATTTACCTATTTTTCAAAGATATGCATCTAGTGACTATGGTAATCCTACATCATTAATTAGGAAAACACTAGATTTGGTTTATAGAGAATCTTTTTATGAGAAGGATGCAGAAGGAAATGAGAAACTAAAAAATAACTTTAGTACTTTACAAGAAGAGATAGAACTATCTTTGAATACAAAATTAGAGACACAGTTATTAGAGCATATACAAAAATACAAACCAGACATTAATACTATAAGTGGAAACTACGATATCGATTTTTCAAGAGGATTAAGTTTTTCAGGTTTAAGTGTCAAAGATGAGATAGGAAGAAATGTCACACTTGATCAAATGGGCGATGGCTCTAAGAAGAAGATATTTTTATCAATTTTAGAATGGGATTCTGAAATTAGTATGGATGCCGAAACAGCACGTAATATCATAAGAGCATATGATGAGCCTGATGCTCACCTTCATTATTATGCACAAAGAGAAATGTTTTATATAATTAGAGATTTAGCAGAAGAAGATGAATCTTGTATACAGTCTATAATTTGTACACATGCTCTAACAATGATTGATAGAGCACCTGCAAAATCTATAAATCATGTTGTAAAAGAGGATGATAAATCAAGAGTACATTTTTTAAGTACAGAAGAAGATGAAGATATTTTGGATTTTTTAAATCAAATATCAGAAGTAAGTGGCTTTAAAAATAGTAATATTTTTTATGAAAAATGCTTTTTGTTGGTAGAAGGTGAAGGTGAAGAAAATGCCTTACCTATCATGTATAAAAAATATACAGGAAAAAGTCTAATTGAGGATGGAGTTATTTTAATCAATTTGCAAACAAATGGACAATGGAGTAATGCATTAAAATTTTTGAATGCAAATAAAAAAGATTGTACAGTTTTATTTTTAGATTCTGATACTCAATATGATACATCTAAAAGTAGAGTAACCAAAGAAAAATTAGAAGAGATAGGGTTTGATGAAGAATATTTAGAAAATCATTGTTTTTTTATTGGTACCAAAGAATTTGAAGATGTTTTTAGTGATGTTCAATATTGTCAATTATGTAATGATAAATTTCAAAAGGAGGATGGAAGTTGGAATGAGACAGATTTTTTGAATATACGTGAAGAAGATAAATTTTCTGAAAGTTTGAAAAATCTATTGAGTAGAGAATGTAAAAAAAGAATAGGTAAACCTGAGATATCACTTCAATTAGCTAATTATTTAAATAAGGAAAATATAGAAAGTATTGAACCTATAAAAAATATTTTTGATAAAATTCAAGAAATTATTATATAAATGACCATCTCCAAATTCCTATACACTCAAGCCATCCAATGCCCCAAATCCCTATGGCTAAAAAAGTACAAACTTGAAGTTTTAAGCTCTGCTGATGCTTCTACTTCAGCAGTATTTGAAACTGGAAACATAGTAGGAGAGTTAGCTTGTAAACTTTTTCCTGATGGTGTGGAGGTAGCATTTACCAGAGAGTATGATAAGATGATAGAGACTACATCCAAACTTATAGATGCGGGTGTCAAGTATATCTATGAAGCTACTTTTGTTTATGATGGTATCTTGGTGATAGTTGATATATTGCAAATCGATGAAGATGGTATATCTATCTATGAGGTGAAAAGCTCTACTTCTGTTAAAGAGATATATCTTCATGATGTTTCTATCCAGTATTATGTATTGAGCCAACTTGGATTTAGCATAAAGAGTGCAAATGTGGTGCATATAGACAATACTTATGTAAGAGGTGATGAGCTAGATATAGAGGCTCTTTTTGCTATCGTGGATGTTACTCATGAAGTAGTAGAGTTACAAGATGCTATCCCTTACAGACTAGAAGAGTTTGAAGATGTTTTATCAGATAAAACAGATGAACCTGATATAGATATAGGAGCTCATTGTAACAAGCCTTATGAGTGTGATGCCAAGGAGTATTGTTGGAGGGTTCAACGAGAGATTCCTGAGTATTCGGTATTTAACATTTTTAACTTAGGTAGTAAAAAGCAAGTGGCTTTGTATAAGCAGGGTATTGTTGATATCAAAGATATACTTGATGATTTTGATATGACAGACAAACAATTCGAAGCAGTATCAAACTACAAATCAAGGAAGAGTTATATAGATAAAGAGTCTATAAGGGCCTTTGTTGATGCTTTATCGTATCCTATATATCACTTAGACTTTGAAACATTTCAACAAGCTATACCTGAGTTTAAAGGGATTAGCCCATTTATGCAGATACCGTTTCAGTACTCACTACATATAGAACAGAAGGATGGAAAGCTTGAACATCATGAGTTTTTGGCAGATGATGGTGTAGACCCACGAGAAGAGTTAGCAAAAAAACTGTGTAACGATATACCAAGAGATGTTACCGTGCTTACTTACAACATGCACTTTGAAAAAGGTGTTATAAAAAAACTTGCATCAGAGTATAAAGAGTACAGTTCACAGCTACTTGATATAAGTGACAATATCAAAGACTTGATGGCTCCTTTTCAGAAAAAACAGTATGTTACCCCTTCGATGATGGGTAGCTACTCTATAAAGTATGTATTACCTGCACTTGTGCCAGATATGAAAGATGCTTATGAAAGTTTGGATGGTGTACAAAATGGAACAGATGCGATGAGTGCTTTTGCAACACTTTCTTCTCTTGATACAGATGAAAAACAGAAGATGAGAAAAGCACTTTTAGAGTATTGTAAACTTGATACTTTGGCTATGGTGAAAATACTTGGAGCGTTAAAAAGGGTTGTAGATGATTGACTTGATATATCTTGTTTAGTTACAATCTGTGAAAATATAAAAATGCCAATTCATCAATTGAGTTATAAATAGAGAGGGAAAGTTTTTGGATAGATTCAATGGGTGGAATGAAATCAAAAAAGAGACACATACCAAAGACTTTACTTTAGGTGTAAAACCACGAGAAATATTTTGAGTCAAGATAGGTCAAAATATTGGATATGAACAAAATGGAAAGGGAAAACACTTTGCTAGACCTGTCATCGTTATTAGAAGACTTAGCAAACTCTAAAAAATCTTTTTTTAAACTATGACTAAAGTTCACACCTTTAAACCTAATAATATATTTATTTTTATAAATTAAATATTATTTTTTATATAAATTTTTTACCTATTTTTAGTTTAAGCCAGCAAAATTATACTAAAATCAATGATATATAAAATCCCAAAGGAGACTAAATAAATGTCTATAAAACTCATAATACTATATTTAATATCAAGCCTACTTCTTATAGGTTGCGGAACTAATACCCAAAAAGGGGAGTTACAAATCAAAGACGAACCTCACCAAGTAGAGTTAAAACCAAAAACTTCAAGAGCATTTTCTGATCCTGAAAGTGAAGAGTATTTGAACTATATGAAGATTTATAATTTAAATAGCCTCTTATTTAGGTTTCAAAGAGTCAATAAAGCTTGGGCTCTAAATTATAGAGGAAATTATAAAGGTAAAAAAGCATACTATCTTGATACTGATAAAAATAATCAAACAGGCTATTACAACAAATGGGCTCCA
>JAMONX010000099.1 GCA_027066435.1 Campylobacterales bacterium | reverse complement strand
GTTGTAAGTGAAAAAAATAGAGGTACAAAATTTACCTTTAAAACATTATTAAAAGAATATGGAGAAGAAGATGCAACAGTATAAAAAAGCCTTGGAAGCAATAGCTAATAGAATGAAAAGTTTTCTTAATGAAGATATGGGTATAGAGGTTCTTGATAATGAGATAAACATTGATAATGGGGATAAGTTTAATCTCTCTAAACATACGGCTATTATTGGTTTGGGTGGAGAAGTTAAGGCATTAACGCTTTATAGTTTTGATGAATCTTTGACAGATAAGCTTGTTGATTCATTCTCATATGGAGAGATAACAAAAGAGGAGAGAGCAGAACTCTTAGCAGAAATACCAGCCGAAGTTGCAAATACAGTGATAGGTAATGCCATACCAAACTTTCCAAATGCTGGAAAAGGTGCAACGATAACACCACCTATTATAATAGAAGATGCTCAACTTGCAATGAAACTAAAAAACTCTAGTGTTTTAACTGTAGTGATTGAGACAAAATATGGAAATGCACTATGTGCATTGTTAAATTAAATTAAAAGGGAAATAGATGTTAAATGTATTAGTTGTTGATGATTCTATGATTATAAGAAGAAATTTGAAAAAAATGTTAGGTGAGCTTGGTTGCAATATAGTAGCGGAGGCGGCAAATGGACAAGAGGCAGTAGAGCTTTATGCAAAACACAATCCAGATGCGGTGACTATGGATATAACTATGCCAATTATGACAGGAATAGAAGCATTAAAAGAGATAAGAAAGAACTATAGTGATGCGGTGATTATAATGGTTACTTCTCACGGACAAGAAGAGCTTGTGATGGATGCAATCAAATCAGGAGCTAAAGGTTATATGCTAAAGCCCATAAATATAGATAAGCTTACACAAGTATTTAAAAAAGCTTTTCCAAATATGAAATTTACAACAAGCGAGGAGCTTTTAGTTTAATTTCTTTTGCTTTGGTATAATGCCAGAAAAAAGAGGTTAAATTTGAAAAGTTTATGGGATGAAGGTGAAGCACAAAAGTATAAAGATGATCCACTTGGGATGCGAGTTTACACTTCACAATTGCTTGGTGCTTCACAAGATTTAGTTCTTCATGGTGGGGGAAATACTTCTGTTAAGATTGATGATTTGCTCTATGTTAAAGGGAGTGGTTGGAATTTAGACATAATCGAAAAAGAGGGATTTCCAGCCGTTAATTTAGAGACTCTAAAAGAGATGGTAAAAAGAGAGACTCTTAGTGATACTCAAATGGTTGCCCAGCAAAAGGAAGCAATGTTTGATAAAAGCTTTCCGAATCCTTCAATAGAAGCGATACTTCATGCAATAATTCCTTTTAAGTATGTAGATCACACTCACGCAGATGCAGTTGTAACTATGACAAATACTCCTAATGGCAAAAAGAAGATAGAGGAGCTTTATGGAAAAAATATGCTTATTGTTGATTATGTTATGCCAGGGTTTATTTTGGCAAAAAAGATTTATGAACAGACAAAGGGTATTGATTGGGATAAACTTGATGGGATGATTTTAATAAACCATGGGGTTTTTACATTTAGTGATGATGCAAAAGTTGCTTATGAAAAGATGATAGATATCGTCACAAAAGCAGAAAGTACTCTAATAGTAGAAAAACCTAATCTTGAACTTTTAACTCCTGAAAAACTCTCCTTTTATGAAGAGAAAATCTCGCATCTAAGACGACAAAAAGTTACTGCAAAAGTTATTGATGAAGATGAAGCATACTATTTTAGTACACTTAAAAATGTAGGTGAGATAGTCCATAAAGGTCCTCTGACTCCAGAGCATGTTATACGAACAAAACCTTTCCCACTTGTAGTAAACAGACATTTCAAAATAGACTTGGAGGATTTTGTACAAGGATATAAAGAGTACTTTTTTGAACATTCAAAAAATAGTGAGACTATGTTAGATTTAGCTCCTAGATATGCCATTATTAAAAACAGAGGGGTTGTAGTATTTGGTGCAAGTGAAAAAGAGAATAAGGTACTTGAAGATATAGTTTTACATACTATAAAAGCTATGTTAAGGGCTGAAAAACTTGGTGGATGGAGGTCTCTTAAGAGAAAAGATATCTTTGATATGGAGTATTGGGAGTTAGAACAAGCAAAGCTGAGGGGGAAATGATGATTTATAGAGCTTTATTTATACTATCTATATTCTTATTTATGGGATGTGGCAGTGAAGATGGTAAAGAGAGTAGAGATTTAAATAGTACAGGTGTAGAGACAGTAGAAAAAGTTCCTAGAGAAGTTACGGTTTATATACACGGATATGATAAAGATGGCTATAAAAAAAGAGGAGTTTATGGTGATACATCTACTGATATGGTGATTGATAACTTAGTAGAATTTACAGATTTGCCAACTATGTACAATTTTGATAAAGAGAATTTTACAAATATTATCACCATGACTGAATACTATGGAGATGAAGCACCCGCATATTATATTCAGCAAGATATTGATGATATAGAAAAAGTTACAAAAGCTCACGGCGGAGGTATACCAAGATATGCAACAATTGTCGCTAAATTTATAAAACATGTGATGGATGAGAGTGGAGCTGATGAGGTAAATATCGTAAGTGCAAGTATGGGTTCGCTGGTAACAAGATGGCTTATTGAAAAAGATATAGAGGGGTTAGCAAGTAGCAAAAAGATTAAAAAATGGCTCTCAATTGAAGGTGTGATTAGAGGCAATTATGTTGCAAGTAACTCAATTGTTATGGGGTTAATTGACCCTTTTGAGAAGCAGTATATCGATACAAAACATATGGATTACTCTTGGATAAATAAGAACTTAGCAGATGCATCTCATCCAAACTATAAAGATATATTTATGGGCTTTATAGGTTCAACTCACGACAAGGACGGTTATTTAGATTCACTACTAACAGTCAATGGGCAACTTCAAGCAAATGATGGAGTTCAACTCCTAAAAGATACTAAGTTTATCTCCACTCCAAATCATACACCAACATATACTAATTTTTATCAAGATCATTTAGGAATTAAAAAAGATAGAGGTGCGTGGGCTGGGGCTGCTACTTTTTTATCTTCCAAAAAACATGTTAAAATTACACTCCTTAATGCAAAAGTTGAAAATTTACACGAGAGTATATATTTTTTAAATAAAAGAGCTGAAATAGTTTTTGAGAGTAGAGTTTTTTCTTCTAAAGTATATGAAAAATTTGGTGTAGAAGATGCGATAAGTGAACGCATAGTAGAAGGTGGGGCACTGAATATGGTTAAATATAGTAAAAAGGGTGAAAACAAATTTATAGGGCAGACTCTTTTTAATGACTTTGTGCTTGATGATGAAGCGGAATTAAGTTTAGTGATAGAGGGGTATGAACTAGACAAATTTGTAATTTATGGTGTGAGAGAGCCATCATTTGAGAGTAGTAAATCAAGTTTGGGTAAGGTTGAGATAGAGATTCCTTTGAGAGAGGGAGTTTATGAAGTTACTGGCAAAGATTGGTATGGGAAAATAGAGATGGAATTTATTCACTAAATCTTCATCTTTTTATGCAATAATATAGCAGGTATATTAAAATAAGGGTATTTTTTATGTTTAAACAACAACTTTTAATGTTTGTAGTATTTATCGGTATATTATTTCAAGGGTGTGATGAAAGCGATGCTACAAATGATAGTATTGATAATAATTTTACAATTTTAGAAGGATCGGTTCCTGGTACATTGATTGAGGCATTTTGTGTTGATGGGAGTTATTATAGTGTAGAGTCTATAGATGATGGTACGAGTGAACATCCGTTTACTCTGAAAATTCCAAAAAATCTTAAATGTCATCTTGTGATGAGTACAAATGAAAATAATGTTACAACAAGAGTTATCTCTCCAATTCGTATAGATACACCAGATGCAAATAGTTCACTCTTTTATGGTGTGGATAATAGAGTTGATTTGAACTATATACCTTTGGAAATGGATAGAAATAAAATTGTAGATAGCACAGGTGACGGTGTTTTAGATAGTCCGCTAGATGTATATGTCCGTGCTGGGTTAGTAGCAGTTAGAGTAGATGATGAAAATATAATTGATCCTCTTGATGGTGATAAAGATGGTATCATAAATGTTTATGAAGATGATGATCACGATGGTAAATATAATGATGAAGATGATGATGATGATGGCGATGGAATCAAAGATGAAGATGATGATGATCACGACGATGATGGTATCGAAGAGAAAAATAATGATGACGACGATGACGACGATGACGACGATGATGACGACGATGACGACGATGACGAGGATTAAGGGTGAATATTTTACTGATAGAAGATGATGAACTCCTAGCAGATCAAATTTTTAAACTTCTAAAAAAGGAGAGGTATGATTGTGATGTTGCAAACAATATTTCAGATGCAACTATTATGTATGAAGAAAATAACTACCAACTCCTTTTAGTTGACTGGAATCTTCCAGATGGAAGTGGACTTGATTTGCTCCATCGCATTAGAAAAAGTGGTGATAATATATCTGTCATTATGCTCTCAGGTCGTGAAAGTGTAGAGGAGAGAGTACAGGCACTTGATTTTGGAGCTGATGACTATCTTTGTAAGCCATATTCAAATATAGAACTATTAGCACGCGTTCGGGCAATTTTGCGTCGTGAAAGTTCCCAAAAAACAAGCCTATTTCAAATAGGTGATGTTAGTGTCAATCTAAGCAAAAGAGAGGTAAAAGTTAAAGATGGGCTAATCGAGCTAACTTACAAAGAATTTGAACTATTTGAAGTTTTGGTTTTACACAAAAATCAAGTACTCTCCAGATTTCAACTAAATGATTTGCTATGTAAAGATTTTGATTCCATAAAATCGAGTAATTATGTAGATGTTCATATAAAAAATATACGAAAAAAGTTAAATCGTCCTGATATTATAACAACTATTAGAGGTGTTGGTTATAGTGTTAAAGATCAATAACTTGAGAGCTATGAAATAGACAAATTTAATCACAATGACTGTTTAGATATTTAAGCTTTAAAATAGCCTTAACTCCATGCCCCTTACCCTCACTTTCGAGCTTTAATTTTCCGCCTAAAGCTTTTATGATATTTAGAGATAGAGGGAGTCCTAGTCCTGTTCCTTTGTGTTTTGTTTGATTTGTATTTTTTAGTTGTACAAATTCACTAAATACTTTTGCTAACTCCTCTTTTTTGATTCCAATACCACTATCTGTGATGGTTATGATAACAAAGTTGTTTTCTCTTTTTAAATCTATCTCAATTGTACCTGTTTGGGTAAATTTTACTGCATTTGAGAGTAAGTTTATAAGTACTTGTTTTAAAAGTTTTTTATCTGTTTTGATTATTTGTTTTTGAGTGGTTTTTGTGGACAAAGTAATTTTTAATCCTTTTTCATCGGCCATTGGTGATATCAACTCTTCACACTCTTTTAAAAGATTAAAAAGGTTAATATCTGAGTAGTTTATATCTATTTTACCTGCTTCTATTTTGGCGATATCTAGGATATTATTTATCATACTTAGCAGATGCATCGCTGATCTTTCTATCTTTGAGATGGTATCTAGTTGATCATCATTTAGAGATTCGTAAGTTATCATGTATTGTGAAAAGCCTATGATTGCATTTAGTGGTGTTCTCAGTTCATGGGACATATTTGAGATAAATGATGTTTTTGCATCTGATGCAGATTTTATTTTTGCGATAAGTCCAATCCGCTCTATCTGTAAAGCTATCATAGAAGCTACAGAGTCAAAAAAACGACTTTGGAGTTTATCGTCAAAACTCTCTTTATCGATAACTAAATAACCATAAAGTTTTTCTTTGTTTGTATTAAAATCATGTAGCTTTATTGGGATGTTTTTACTTTCTTTGATGAGTATTTTACTAAATGATAGTGAATTTGGTATAACTGTATTTAATTTTTTGATAGAAAGTGCTATACAGGCATCTTTATCTTCTGTTTTGGTTATATGGTTAAACATGTTTGTAAGGTCTATAAACCTTTGCATTCGAAGATTGCTTTGGGTATCTAGCTTATTTAGTGTTAGAGCGGTTGTTTTTATAAGGTGGTTAAATGCACATGCTAGTTCATTTGTTTCATCAGTTGTATAGCTTTTTACAAACAAATCATATCTATTTGTCTCTATAATCTCTTTTGCTGTATCGGTTAGTAAAGTTATAGGAGTAACTATCTGTTTTGTTAATTTTTTGCTGATATATACGATTAGCCCGATGCCAAATAGTAAAAGCAGTGTAAGATAAAATAAAAAACGATTTATAAAATCAAATATCTTCTCATTTGATATCATGTAGATAAGTTCATATCCTACAAGAGCATTTTCAAGCTCTGTTTTTATGGTGGTATATTCTGTTTTACTTTGTGAATTATCACTTGATATGAGAGTTTTTTTGCTATTTTTTATAATAAAATTTATATCTTTTGCATGAACTATATAAGATTTTAAATTTTTTAGTGGGTACAAAGCTATAAGATAACCTAACTCTCTATCATCAAAACTTGCTTTTAGTGGTGTACTAAAGAGAATATTTTTATCAACTATTTTGGTATTTGGCTCTAGAAACTTTTTTTTTCCTATAAGTGTTGGGTTTGAAGATGCTGTGATGATATGGTGTTGATTTAGTGCTATAAAGGTTATGTTTTCCTCTTTAAAGCCTTTGCTTTTTAATTCAAGCATTCTTGAGATTCTATGGTCGATATCATTTGAAATCATATCATCAAAAAGTTCTAGTTTAGAGAGAAAGATTACCTCTTCTTGTAGTTGAGTAAGACGATTTTGTAAAAGTGATTTTGTCTGTTTTATTTGTAATGTGTAAGTTTGAAGCTTTTGTTGGAGCAAGTCTTCTTTTTTGAGATAGAAAAAATAGAGTGTTATCAAAAAATAAGGAATTATTCCTATAACTAAAAATGCTACTAAGATTTTAAGATGAAGGCTTGATTTTATTTTATTTATGATGTTCATGTTTGTATACTACTTGTTTGTTTAGTTGTATAGATTATACTTTTTACACTATGAACAAGCTCTTTAAGTTCAAATGGTTTTGTTATACAACTAACAGCTCCAAGTTTTAATACTTTTTGATGAGTTTTATTGTCATCTAAAGCGGTGATTGCGATAATTGGCACTATATGATTTTTAGAGATTATCTCAATCGCTTCAAAACCATCCATAACAGGCATCATCAAATCCATCAAAATAAGATCTATTTTGTGTTGTTTTAGTCTATCAATCGCATCTTGACCATTGTCTGCTGTGAGTACATTATATCCCTCTTTGTTTAATATCTTTTTTATAACCTCTTGATTCATTATCTCATCATCAACTACAAGTATATTTTTCATTTATAAATAACTTTGACATCTTGTGTGAGTTCTGAATGAGGTATATATGCAATTGCTCCATCAACTTTTTTTACAAATAAAATGGCACTCTTTGATGAGTTTTGTGTGAGTGGTGGTCTGATTCCAAGGTAGTGTTTTTTCATCCAATATCTTTTTAATCTTTTTGGTGGAATTTTTAGTATTTTGTTTTCAAACTCTTTTCGCAAAGGGTCTCTTGGTGTATAGTTTATAGGAACGATCGGTGTTTCATTTATAAATCGTAATTTTTTTAGATATATCTGTTTTATCTGCTCTTTCTTCAACTCTTTTAGGGGGAAGTTTTTGTTGGCAATCAATACAAATTTTTCACCACCATAGAGTGAAATTGCTAAAGTTAAAAGTAATAAATATCGCATTTATGTACCTAAAACAATATCGAAAAAGAGAGTTTTAGTTGACTCTCGTTTGTGTATGAGCGGAGTTGATACTCAGCTTTATAAGTTATCGGTGAGATTGGTCTGTAAGTGTAGCCCAAAACTCCGATTTTCTCGTTACGATATGCACCCTCATCTATCTTGTAATTCTCAAATCGCCCAATTATATCGTGTTTAGATGCTATATGATAAACTCCTTGAACATAGAGTGAATATGGAACGCTTTTGTTTCTTGCACCATACTCTGCTGTTAGTTGATATTTTGGTTGGTCATACTGAGCTGATAAAAGAAAATAGTAAAATTTAGTAGTAGATTTTGTTTGGAAATACCCAATATTTGCTTTAACTGATATATCTTCACCAACATGTTCAACTCCTGCAACACTATGTTGTTTTATGAGAATGTTATTGTATCTATCATCAAGATCGTCGTTATTTTGTATCATCATTGTGTAGGCTAAGCCACTGTTTAAATGATCTTCATAACTCACTTGTAAGCCAGTTGAATATCTAGGATAAAGTATATATGCCAAGTAAGGGTTTGAAGCCGAATCTCTTAAGGCCCCAATAGGGGTCAAATTCCAATACCCTGCAGGAGTGCTGAATTTACCAAAACGAAACTCCAGTTTGTCACTATATACATAATCAAAATAGAGTCTTTCTATTTTTAGATGTGTATTTGTCTCTTCGCTCTTTTTTTTACCCCACTCTTTAAAATAAGCATCTTTTATCTCAAATTCACTAAGGTATGAAAATCTTTTGTAGTTACCGTAAGTTATCAGTGCTATATCATCTATTCTAAGACGGTTATAATCATCTCGACGCTGTATATAATCAGCTGTGATATAACCGCCTACATAGATATTTAGTTTTGGGATTTTAATCCCGCTTCCAATTTGGTATTCGTCTGATTTAAGCACTACTACAACAAATAGTAAAATTAATAAAATCTGCTTCACTTTTACTCCTGTGTGTAGTGTACTATTTTATGATTTGATTATATCTTTCAAAAATGAAGAGTTGATGAATTTCTTGCACTTTGTCAAGAAATTGTAAATAAAATTAAAATTCAATATTGATACATTTCTTCTACTAGTTAGAGTTATGATATCGTAAATTGTTTATTAATTAAAAATTTAAAAAATCCATATTCCGTAAGTTTTGGATTATCTCTTAACAACTCCTCAAAGTCTTTTCTTTATACTACCCCAAGGAAATCAAACAATTTTTTCAAAAGTTTAATTCTCAAGAGAGTAAAATTAGACAATAAGAACAAGGGGATAAGATGAGTAGAAAGATGGCTAAATTTTCAACACAGTTAAAAA
>JAMONX010000098.1 GCA_027066435.1 Campylobacterales bacterium | reverse complement strand
AAAGAAACTTTTGGAATATAATACCAAATCCTATGGGAGGGAAAAATGGTAGCTTGATGGATTTATAATCCTAAATTATAAAATTCCACAAGAAAGAATTTGTTAGCATGATGAAAGGAGATGACAATGTCAAAAATCACACTTGTTATACTGCTTCATCAATTGCTTTTTCAGGGAATGTTTTTGATGAAAAATATTACTCTTCACAAAAGAACAGGAAAACAGATTCGAGGGTATAATATTGAAGCAACTAGCTCAATTGCTTTTTTTGTTTTATTTATTGGGATTTCTGTATGGATAAGTGTTCTTAAAAAGCCTTTTGGAGAAGTGCAGTTGTTAAGTGATTTCTTTGCTATGGCTTTAGGTTTTATGCTTTTGTTTTTAAATCTTATTGTATCTGGAGCATCATTAATGCATATGAAAGACTCTTGGAGGGTTGGAATTTTAGAAAATCAAAAAACTAAATTGATTACAACTGGGATTTATCGATTTACTCGCAATCCATATTTTGTATCATATTTAATAATGTTTGCCTCATATACAATTTTGTTGCAAAATTTGATACTGTTTGGTCTTTCTATAGTTGGGTTTATATTTGTACACAAAATGATAATGAAGGAAGAAGATTATTTGACGGGTCTGCATGGTGAGGCTTATATACAATATAAAATGCAAGTTCCAAGATATATAATGAAGATACCAATGATAGATTCCCCATGATTTTCTATTCATCATAAAAGCGTTATTTGAATATTACTACCTCTCTTTCTAGTGCGACTCTTGTATCGATAATTGCTCTCTCGAAAGATTTGAAAAATCCAAATCAAAGCTACTTCCAACACCAGGTTTTGAATCGATGCTAAGTTTTATATCATACTCATTGCATATTGAGTTTACGATATCAAGTCCTATGCCAAATCCGCCAACTTGGTCTGTACCTCTTATGTAGCGTTTTAGTATCTCTTGTTTATCTTTTTCATCTATTCCCATTCCTTCATCTTTGATTGTTAGAGTTTTATCTTTTAGTGTTATGTAAACTGTTTTGTTATTGTAGCTATATTTGATTGCGTTAGAGAGTAGGTTGTTTATAAGTTTATTGGCACTATCTTTGTCCATTTTCATATAACAAGGGTCTAAATTTTCTACTATTTTTATGTTTTTTGCATCTGCAATCTCTTTATAAAATGCTATGCTTTTTAAAACCTCTTTTCTTAGGTCAAATTTTACTATTTCATCACTCTTTTTGATATCATTAAATGCAACATAGGAGAGGGCATTGTAGATATCTGAAATCTGTTTGGAGCTTATTGCGATATGTTTTAACAGTTTTTGTTCACCAAATCCCTTTTTTTTAAGAGCAGAGACACTCATCAAAAGGGCAGTAACTGGGGTGTTTATCTCGTGGGCACTATCTTTTATGAAGTGATTGATTTGTGCAATTTTTTCATTTACAGGTTTTAAAAGAATTCGGCTTAATAGATATCCGATAAAAGCTATAAATATGGAAGAGATAAAGATAGTCAAAAATATAAGGTATTTTAGATTTTTTATATTTGATGGCATACTAGAGTCTTCGGCGACGATATAGCTGATATTTTGTATTGGATTTTTTAGTTTAAAGACACGATGTACCCGTTCATCTTTTACATTCATCGTCTCTTTAAAATTTACATCGCAAAAGTTAAGATTTGACTCTATCTTTTCTCTATTTTTGTCAAATAGACCAACTTGTAGTGTATAGTCTAGTGGAGAGAAAATAAACTCTTTTTTTTCTACAAAAGCTTTTAAAAGCTGGAGTTCTACTTCCATGATTGTCTCTTGAAGATCTTTTTGGCAAACTTTCTTATGACTCTTTAACTCTTTGTTATAATACAAAAATACAATGACACTCATTAGAAAAACTGATGAAATCGTGTAGATGCTTATAAAACTCCAAAGTGCTTTTTTTTCATCTCTATTCAAAACAATATCCAACCCCACGAATAGTCCGAATTTTTTCAAATCCTAAAATCATACGAAGATTTTTGATATAAACTCTTAGAGTTGCGTTACTTGGTATATCTTGGTACTCCCAGATATTTTGCATTAGTTCTTCATTTGAGATTGCTCTTTTTGGATTATTTAAAAAATAGTTTAAGATTTGAGACTCTTTTTGGGAGAGTTTATGGATATTGTCTTTGATTTTTATCATATGTTTGCTGTAGTCAAAATAGATATCTTCTGATATCAAAATACTTTGATTTGTATCAATGTTAAATTTTCTTTTAATATTTTCTATTCTGTGGTCTAACTCTTCAAGTTCAAAAGGTTTTTTGATATAGTCATCACATCCTGCTATAAATCCTCTTTTTAAATGCTCTATATCTTGGTATGCTGTTATTAAAATAGTAGGTGTATTTTTGTGATAAGACCTAGAACTTGTCAACACATCTATACCACTTTGCATCGGTACATTTATATCAAAGATGAAAAGATCAAAGTTTGTGGTGTCAATTGCTTCAAGAGCTTTATCTCCATCACCACATAAAGTTACTTCATATCCATACTCATCTAAATGATCATACATTATATCTGAAAGTATTGGGTCATCTTCAAGAAGGAGTATTTTCAAAGTTTTTCCTAATTTTATTTTTGATTATATTAAAATTGTATGTAGAGACTGTTTAGAGATACCATTTATTAAAATATTTTTCATTTTTGTCGATTTAATTGTTAATGAAAATAGAGGAAGCTATTGTGGGATTATTTGATGTATTTAAGAAAAGTGACAATCAAGATGAGATAGTTGGGGTAATTGCTTTTGAGAAACAGGTGATAGAGAGTACAAATATTGCTAAAGACTTAAATAAAATTGCTAAAGCACATAATTTAATGGAGAAAGATTTAGATTTTAAGATTCTCTCTTTTAAAACTTATTATAAAAATGTGGACTCTTCAAGATATAAAGAGTTAAAAGAGATGGAGCGGGAGAGTTTTTTTAAAGAGGAAAATATCTTAAATCCAACATTGGAGATAATTCAAAAGTTAAAAGTTGAAGTATTTAAAAAGAGTGGCTCTAAATTTCCTATAAAAATTGCTTTAGGGGCAAATAAATCTTTTACACAAATAATGGCAACAATAAAAAAGCAAGATAAAGTTCAATATTTTGATGGACTTGAAGCTGAAATTATTGCTGAACTTGATAGAAAAAAAGCAAAACAAGGGATTCTTTTGGGATGTTTTGATGATGGAGTGAATGCCGAGATTAAAAAGATAGTCTCTTCTATCAGAGTAAATAAGAAAATTGAAGAAAATATCACATTTACAATATCCAAAGCTTATGAGATGCAAAAAAATACTCCAGGTTCTATCATTTATAGCTATAAAACTAAAAAAATTGATGTTAATGCCAAGGTTGATCACTCAGATAAAGGGTTTATGCATACTGCAAAAGAGGGTGATGTGATAATAGAAGTTATAAAACAAAAAGAGGGTAAAGCAGGACGAAATTGCAGAGGAGAGTTTTTACCATTAAAAGAGGTAGAGTTATCAAGTGAGAGTTCACAAATAAAAGTTAGTGATGATATTGAGGCTAGAGATATGGCTGATAAAATTCAATATATCGCAAAAAGAAGTGGTTTTATAAATGAAGTAAGAGAACATGAGTTTGAAATTCGAGATGAGTTAGTTGTAGATGAAGTGAGTTTTAAAACAACAGGCTCAATAGAAACAGGTGATGATAAAGATATCAAGATAAACATAGAGTGCAACGACTCAATGTCAGATGCAATAGGTGCGGGAGTAAATATCGAAACCTCTGAGATAAGAGCAGGGGGCAATGTCGGAAATGGAGCTACAGTAAAAGCAAAAGTGATAGAGATTGGTGGTCAGACACATCAAAGCTCTTCTTTGCATGGGGGAGATGTTACTATTAATTTACATAAAGGTTTTGTTGATGGTGAAAAGATAACAATTGATTTGCTTGATGGTGGAAAGGTTGTTGGTGATATCGTACATATCAAAAAAGCTTCAGGTGGGGAGATATATGCAAAAGAGGTTTATATCGATACAGTATTATCAAATGTAAATGTAAATGCTTCAAATCATATAGAGCTAGGAAAGGTTGAAGGAGAAGGTAATAAGTTTATAATTGATTCAAAGGCACAAAGAGGCTTTAAAGAGAAGGTAGAAAATTTAGAGTCAAATATTATTGATATTGGTATAAATATTACTCAAATTATAAAAAAGATAAAACAGATAAAAATTAAAATAAATCATGAAAAAGAGACTACACAAAATATATATGAGCGTATAAAATATTTAAGAGAGACAGGTGTAAATCCACCCTCTTCGTTGATTCTAAAGATGAAAGAGAACCAAAACAGGATAAAAGAGCATAACCTATTAATAAAAGAGTTAAAAGATGCTAAAATAGAGAAAGAGACTCTGATAGAGAATTTAAAAAATCTTCAATCTTCTGTCTTTGAAGCTAAGGTTATTAATAATTCTGCTTGGAGAGAGTTTAATGAAGTCATATTTGTGATTATAGATCCTCCAGTTACTGCATCTCATCTTTTAAAAGATGGAGAGATTGCAAGAGAGATAACTTTACAAGGTAATCAAGAAGAGGGAGAGTTTACACTAAATAGAAAAGGATGACAAGCATATATGATAGTTGCGATAGAAGGAGAGGTTGTAAAAAAAGAGCCAACTTTTTTACACCTAAAACTCTCAAATGGTTTGACATACTTAGTCTATATCTCACTAAATAGCTCTGCTAAAATATCTACTGATTTTGTATCACTGCATACCACACAAATTATCAAAGAAGATAGTCACTCTCTTTATGGATTTGTGGATTCCTTAGAAAAATTAATGTTTGATCGTGTTATCAAGATAAATGGAGTAGGTCCTAGTACAGCATTAGCGATATGTTCTACATTTACCCCTGAAGCTTTTTCAAAAGCTGTGATGTCAAGTGATGTCAATACTATAAAAATGGTTCCAGGAATTGGTCCCAAAAGTGCAAAGAGAATTTTGGTAGAATTAGGTGATTTTGATTTAACTCTAAATGAGAGTGATGATTCAAACCTTGCAAAAACAGATGCTCTTTTAGCGTTAGAGAGTTTAGGCTTTAAAAAAGATAAGATTCAAAAAGTTTTGGGTAGTTGCAAATCAAAAGAGACAGCCGAACTTATCAAAGAGGCTTTGAAAAAATTAACTTAAGGAATAATTATTGAAAATTGCTATTGTTTTTGGGGCATTAAGCTATGAACATGAGATAAGTATAGTTAGTGCTATCGCTATGAAAGATGTACTATCTTGTGAAAAAATATATATATTTTGTGATGCAAATAGAGAGTTTTATCTAATCTCTACAGATGAGATAAAATCAAAATTATTTAGCTCAGGAGATTATAAAAAGAGTCCAAAACTAACTCTAAAAAATGGTGGTTTTTATCAAAAAAAATTTACAGGTGAGAAAAAAATAGAGTTTGATATCGCTCTAAATCTCTCTCATGGTGGAGATGGGGAGGATGGAAAATTATCATCTTTATTTGAGTTTTTTAATATCCCTTTTATTGGACCTCGTGTAGATGCAAGTGTTATTAGTTTTAATAAACTTTTTACAAAATTGTATGCAAAATCTTTGGGAATTGAGAGTGTAGATTATGAAGTTTTAAAAAAGGGTGCATATAAAATAAGTCTAGATTATCCAGTAATCATAAAACCTCTTTGTCTTGGAAGTTCTATTGGTGTTAGTGTTGTTAGAGATGAGAGTGAGTTGGAGTATGCACTTGATGTTGCATATGAGTTTGATAATGAGGTATTGGTTGAACCTTTTATAGAAGGGGTTTGTGAGTATAATTTAGCGGGTACAAAAACTGATGAATTTATCTTCTCTATCATAGAAGAGCCAAAAAAAGAGATATTTTTGGATTTTGATAAGAAATATCTTGATTTTTCAAGAACCTCCAAAGTACAAGAGGCAGAGATAGACTCTTATCTTGAAGAGAATCTCAAGCTCTCATTTAAAAAAATTTACGGAACTCTATTTGAAGGAGCTCTTATTCGTTGTGACTTTTTTGTGATTGATGGAAAAATTGTCTTAAACGAAATAAATCCGATTCCAGGAAGTATGGCAAACTATCTTTTTGAAGATTTTAATCAAGTGATAGAGAAGTTAAGTCTATCTCTTCCTAAGAGCCAAGATATACCGATTGATTATCAGTATATCCACTCCATACAAAAGGCTAAGGGGAAGTAGTCTATATATTTATAGGCTCATATCCTTCTGTTAGTAGTTCAGGGTTTTCTACTCCATAGATTTTATATAGTGTAGCTGCTATGCTTAAAGGTTCAAATTCATAACTTCCCATCTTTGGTTTTAAAAACAATCTATTACTTTCTCCACTACCAGTTACGATAGTTTCTCCTACTATCCCTTGATGAGTAAAATAGTTTTTACCACCCAAAATATATAAGTTTTGTAAATTGCCATGATCCCAGCCGTTTGAGTTATTTAAGTTTACATTTCGTCCAAAATCTCCAAAAACTATTATATTTATATTGCCATCTTTCTCTTTTGCTTTGATATGAGCCATAGCAGATTTAAGTGACCTAAATAGATCTTCAGATCTTTGTATATATTTTGTAGATTGACTATGATCATCCCATCCTCCAAGTCCTTCTGTTCCCAATGTTACAACTTTTGTATCAGGGTTTTCTATTAGTACTTTAACTGCTGTTTCGATTTTTTTTGAAAACTTAGTTTTTGAATAGGCATTTTCACCTAAATCTGGTGTAGTTTGACTTTTGATATTTTCAACAAGTGATTCTAAATTTTTTCTTTTTGTAAATGCATCTTTTATCTTGCCTGGTTTGTTTATTTTTTGTGCCAATGCATCTATCTTTGCATCAAGTGCAGGGTCAAAACCACTATCTGCATTGTTGTAGTTTTCTATCTCTCTCTCCATAGGGGTATAGTTAAACCACGATCTAATATATCTTTTAAAAGGATTAGAGTTATCATCACCAATTTGTACAGGTCTTAAAAAACTTTGTATCTGAATTTGTCCTGGTTCAAAAAAGCTAGATGCACCCTCTAGTGTGACAAAGGGCATGATTGTGTTACTATCTATGACACCATTACTCTCTAAAATTTGTGCTAAATTGGTAATCATTCCTGCACTATCTTGATTAAATGAGCCTTTTTGATTTTCACTGACACAAACACCATGGGCTTTATTGTTGCTCTCTTCTCTCTGTTTTGAATAACAAGTTCTAAATATTGTTAAATCTCCATCAGCTAACATCGCTTCAAGGTGACTACCACCTGCTTTTTCCCAAAAATTGTTTTGAGTTTTAACAATTTTATTTCCACCTGTAAAATATCCTTTATAGCTATTTTGAGATTTTTCTTCAATCTCTTCATAATTTGAAAGATTACCTGCCAATTGACTAGCACCGCCATATAAAAACAGAATAATAGTCTGTGCATTATTGTTGTTATTTGAAAAACGAATTTGACTAAAATCTGTTTTTTTTGCATAAGATATGCTAGGAAGAACCACTGTCGCTGCTATCGATAATTTTAAAAATTTTCTTCTTTCCATAACTATTTTACCCTCTCTTGCATATAAATTGTATCTAGTCTTGAAATATAATCAAGTATCAAAATAGCGATATTAGCTTTGTATGAAGCTCTTGTTTCCTTCTGTTTTTGAGCATCATCTTCATATGTTCTAAACATATCAAAAGCATAATGAAATACTTTTTTACCATTGGAATCTCTAATCATATGTTCTTGAAATAGGAGTAACTCTTCTGTTGTTGGGGCTCTTGATATAGTAGTTTTAAAAATAAAATCAATCAAAGAGTTTAAACTTGCAATTGCATTATTTGTATCATAATTAAAATTCTTGTAATCTATAAAACTATCACTCCAACCATCCCTTCTCCAAGTTGTATAATCGTCAAGATACTCAGGGTTTGATTTATCTCTAAGCATAGAGTCTCTGATAAATTTATGGTAATAAGCAAATGAAAGTGTATCTAAGGGTACACGATTTAGTTTTCCAAGTTTATATTTCATACTTGCTTGATTCATAAGATTTAGAGCATTTTTAAGATTATAAAATGTACTACTTCTATGTTTATAATCCATCTTCTTAGTTAATGAAAAAAATGCCTCTTCTGCACTTTTTGCACGGCTGGTATTGATTAGATACTCTTTTGAAAATATAATTTGAATTAAAATATCTTGCCAAGTTTTTGGTGTACTTGAGACAATGCTATCTATAATTTCACCTTTCTTATCTGCATCTGTATCTGTAAAGAAAAAATCTACAAGCCTTGTTGTTGCTCCTTTTGTAAATTGGTCAGATTTTGCAAGTTCTCTATAAAAATCTTCTCCATTGTAGATAGTAGTACCAAATAGCTCTAATGGTTTTGCATTGTCATCAAGACCAACTACAAGTGTATAACTAGCTTTATCTAATCTCCAGTTTTGTAATGCTTTTGCTGCAATTGGCACATGGGTATCATCCATATCTAGTAAAAATATCTCAAGCATCTCTCTTCCATTATCCTCAGGGCTTCTAAATCTTCTCCAATTATCATCGCTCATCATATGAATATATGTCATATACTGCATTGTATTTTCTTCAGCTAATGATTTTACAAGACGATTATAAACTCTGTCTATATTTGGTTCTTGGGCTGAATCTAATTCAACAGCAGGTGAGAACATGATAGTTTGAGAAAGTATATAAGCTGTCCAGTTCTTTAAAAAAAGACTATCTAACTCTTTCATTGCATAAAATCTAGTCAATATTTTAGTAACACCACTTCTTGTATCAAATTTTTCTTTGTTTGATATATAGTTCTCTAACTCTACTGTATCATTTTTTACACTTTTTAGAGAGCTTTGTATATCTGTTATAAAATTTCCAGAATCAATTTTATCTTCCAATGTTTTTAAAGGGTATCCAAAAAATAGTGTACTTAACAATTTATCAGCAACTTGTAGTTTTTGTTCATCGTTTAGTTTGTTAAAATCATTATTATCTAACTGTTCAAGTTTATAGCTAGAGGGTGATAAATCTTGAGCATATATTATAAGCCCTTCTTGATTTTGGCTATATTTTGGATTTGAATCATCATCTATGATAATTCTATCTGTTTTGTCACTATCTTCAACTATTGTGCCACAACCACTAAAGATGAGTGCTGTCACTGTTAAAGAAAATAATAATTGTTTTATATTGTTCATAAATCTCCCTTTACTTAAGTATCGTCACTTTTTTTATTTAAAGTATAGTTTTTTTCCTATTTCTATCAAAAAGTAATCAAAATTAAAAAAAGTAACTACTTTTTCTTATATATATTTTTGTCTCTAAAAGATAAAATATTAGAAATAAAAGAATAAAGATGAAATTATTTAAATTATTAGCGGAGCGATAGAGGTTTGAAAAAACAAAAGTTCAGTTTCTTTTTCAGTATAATTCTTTTACTTTCTGTACTTCCATTATATGCCCTTGAGATAGACATTGACTCTCTAAAAGAGGATATTAAAAATAATCCAGAAAATATTCCTCAAAGAGTTTTACTAGCTCGTACATATATAAGTCATAGTGATTTTAGTAAAGCACAAAATTTAATTGATGAAGTGCTGGGCTTGGATGCAAATTATGAATATGCATTATCATTATCTAAAGATATTAAAAAACTTCGAGATATCGGGATTAAGGTAGAGAGTCAAAAATTATCCAATTCTCAAGAAGTAGCATCTTATTTTGGTAAGCTTTATATGAACAATAGATATGAAGATATTATCTCTATATATGAATTGTTCAAAAAAAACAATATCCCATCACTCTTATCTATTGATACAGATGCAATAAACAGTTATATTGATATAAAAGAGTATGACAAAGCATTAGATGCTATAGAAAACTCTTCATATAATTTAGAAGAAGAGAGATATTTAAAGACGAAAGTCTCGCAAGAGAGGAGAAAAGATTTTATCTTAGAAAGAGGAGCTATATTAGAAAAAAACTATCAAATGAGTGGTTCGTTTGAGGCTCTAAAAGAGTATTTTTTTCTACTTAAAGATTCAGGAGAGATAGATAAATCACTATCACTGATTTTAGATTATAATAAAAAATATCCACAAAATGAAGAATCGATACTTTTTATAGCAAATAATTTGTACTGGAATCAAAAAACACAGCAGAGTTTGTCAGTCTTAAAAGAAGTTGTTGATAAGACAGACAATAGTGATATTTTGGTACTTTATAAAAATATTCTTGCAGAACAAAAAATAGCAGATGAAAAAAAAGATATAAAAATTTTGCAAAAAGCAATCTATTATCACAAAAAGAAGAATTATAAAAAAGCATTAAAGAGATATAAAACTTATTATAAAAAAACAAAAGATTTAAACACTGCTAAAGAGATTGCTGAAATCTATTTTTTCCAAGGCAAGGCAGAAAAATCGTTACCATATTATAAAGCATATCTTTTAAAAAACTCTAAAGATTATAGGGTTAGATTTAGGTATGCATCTGTACTAGATAAGATGAAACTTTATAGAGAGTCAGAATCTCATTACAAGAAGATTGCATCTAAAAATTCTGATATCGGTAATCTTGCACTTTATCGATATGCAAATAGTCTGATGAGACAACAAGATGAGAAAAAATGGGATAAATCAAAAACCATTCTTCTAAAATTGCAAGAGAAACTTCAATTTCAAGATTATTCAGATGAGGGGGAAGAGTTACTAAAACATACTGAAAATGCTTTAAAAAAAGTAAGCAAGCCTATGCAAAAACCGACAAAATATAAAGATATTATGCTTACAGAGGGAAAGGAAAAAATCTTTTTAAAAGAGGGAGTATTTCCAGATATAAAAATGATTAGAAAAGATATTTTATCTACAAAATCTTTATTAAAAAAGAGTGATAATAGTTATCTTGCATTTAGTGCCTATATGCTTGAAGATGACTATATTAAAAACTCCTCATATGGAGTGAAGATTAATAATATTGCAGAGATAAGAGAGGGTAAGCTTTCGCTTGAAGTAAAAAAATCAACTTTTAAAACTGATGAAAAAAGATATAAAAGTGTTGGCTTTTTAGCACACTACGATTTACAAAACTTAAGAGCAACACTAGGTATGAATAAATTTGAATCATTTGGTGATCCTATAATTGGATTGTCATATAAAAAAGTTATTTCAATACATGATATGAGATTGGGATTTAAGTATATTAATGGGGCATTTGTTAACAATAGAGCAAGTATGATTGATAACATCGTGGGTACTTTGCAGTTGTCTTTTTACGATGCGATACTTTTACCAAATCTAGAACAAGCTGAAATATATTTAGAAGTAAATAGATTTGATGATGAAAATATCTATTTTTTCAGTTGGATTAATATTCCCTTATATAAAACAATATATGAAAATTTTGAAAACTCTTTAGATTTTTTGGGAAGTTATGAATATAACACAAAAATAGATACAGATTATCATCCTGTTCGTTTTTTTGATGGTAACTTTATGCAGATGAAGGTAAAAAGATATTTTGGTCAAAGGGGATTTATTCAAGGAATTTTGAGCCTGGGATACTCATTTGAGAATAGTGATTATTTATATAATTATGGATTAGTCGCACAGATTCCTTTTGTTCAAAGTTTTAATATTAGGATAGATTGTCGCCATTATCAGAGTGGTTATAGTCTTGATGGAGCAAATGCGTGTTATGCCACCTTTGGCTATAACTGGTAAAAATGAGGAGGTTTAAAATATGGAAAATAATTTATTAAATCAAAGCCAAATTTTTTTGTTAAAATCAGAAGAAAATGAGTGTTTAATTGAATCAGTAATGAAGTTACATAATGAGTATGCATCTGGAGATATGTTGTTTTTTACACATAAAGAGTCCTCATTTATTGAAGATTCGTTTGAAAATTTGAAATTTAATATGGATGGATTTGATGAAATATATAAAACTATCCGTTTTATGTTTTTAAAAGATTCTTGGAATCAATTGGATGAGATGTATGGTAAGACATTTTTTATTAATGAGATGCAAAAAATTATAAAAAAAGAGAATTTTGCGAGTTTATATTTTCATAGGGCTGATATATATTTTGAAGGGTGCAGTGAAAAAGATATTGAACGGATTGTAAGCGATATCATTGAGGTGGCAAATTATTATCATAAAAAGTTATTTTTCTCTCTTAGTGGTCAAACTAATCTTGGACAAATTATAAATGAAGTTTTGTACAGAAAAGTTGATTTAGAGTTTGTAGCAAAAAAAGATATTGATGGAAAATGTTATACTAAGATGCAAAGATATAAAAAAGAAAATTCAGATGTAATACTATTTTCTGATAAAGATGAAGTTATAAATTTTCACAAATATATCTTTAAAAAAGATACATTTATAAACTTTCAACATGTTGATAAATTAGACCAAGAGAGTATAAAACTTGTACAAAAAGCTGATATACTTATCTATAATCTGCAAGATATACTTCTAAAAGATAAGCTTTTAAATATCATAAGAGATGATAATTTGAGGACAATATTTTTATTTATAAGCGAAGAAGCTGTAATTAGGAAACGAGATAAAATAAAAAATGGTATCTCATATATTTTTGAAAAACATTTTAATTTACTCTTTTATATTCATGCTATTGAAAAGAGCTTGGGTAGAGATTTTTATACTTCTATCTTTAAAAATATAGATTTAGTACCAAATAAAACTTACTACTCAAATCAAGATAAATTTAAAGAGATCATTGGTACTTTTTTAGAACAACAGGTATATTTTAGCATTGTTGTAATTGAGTATGAGGGTGAAAAATCTATAAAACCAAAGTTGATTGAAAATTGTGTCCGAGAGCTTGATATTGTCTACCATAATGAGATTGGTAAGAGTTTGGTCTTTTTATTGGTTGATATGCTTCCTAGTCAAGCTCTCTCATTGATTTGTAAACGATTAAAAAATCAATATGTAAGACTAAGTCTGCAATATACTTATGATGCAGAGAAGTTTAAATTTATAATGGGTGAAGATTTATCATTTTTTTCTGAAGAAGAGTTAAAAACTATATGATTAAATTAATATTTTTTGTATCACTGCTTCTTGGTCTATTCCTCTTAAGTATCTATAATTTAGACTATCTTTACAGATATGAAAATTCACTTGTCCAAACAGGTACAATTCTTATTTTGATATTTTCACTTATAGTTATTGCTCGTTATTTTATTCTTTTACTGTTTTCTATGCTCAATCTTACTAAAAATGTTAATAAAAATAGTTATGATTCAACCCATGAGAGAATGGTTTCAGTTATTGTTCCCTGTTTTGATGAAGAGAAAGTTATCATTTCCTCTTTAGAAAGTTTAAAAAATCAAACTTATACAAATTATGAAATTATAGTTGTAGATGATGGAAGTCGTGATAATACAAGCTTGATTGCCCAAAATATGGAGTATAAAAAAGGCAAAGTACAGTTAACAACACTTAAAAAGCCAAATTCTGGAAAAGCAAATGCTCTTAATTTTGGTATAGCCTATGCAAAAGGAGAGTTGATACTTGCAGTAGACGCTGACTCTAAACTCTCAACAGATGCAATAGAGTTAATGGTGCAGTATTTTGATGATCCTAAGGTTGGTGCGGTTGCTGGTTCTGTTTATGTGACAAATCAAGATAATATTTGGACAAAACTTCAGGCATTAGAGTATATCCAAGGGTTAAATTTAGTTAGAAATGCTCAGGCATATTTGAAGCTTGTAAATATCATCCCAGGACCAATCGGTATGTTTCGAAAATCGGCTATTTTAGAAGTTGGTGGTTATAGAGATGATACTTATGCTGAGGATTGTGACTTAACTTTAGCTCTTATTGGTAAGGGGTATAAAATTGATTATGAGATAGATGCAATCTCTTACACAGAAGCCCCTGAGTCACTTTTGGATCTTTTGAAACAGCGATATAGATGGACTAGAGGAATACTTCAATCAATTTTAAAACATAAGAGTAAACTTTTTAAGTTATACCAAAATTTTTCAATGAGTATGGTGCTTTGGTATATGTTGTTTGAAGCAATTATTTGGCCAATTGGGTCAATATTAGCAAATATTTTTATTATTTATATAGCCATAATATCGGGACAGAGCCAGATGCTTATTTATTGGTGGATTATTTTTACCATTCTTGATGTTGTGGCTACTTTATACTGTATAAGTATAACAAAAGAGAAATTTAGTCTAATACTCTATTCAATCTATTACAGAATATTTTTTGTAAATATAATCAATATAGCTAAGGTGTTTGCAACTATAGAAGAATTTTTTGATATTCAGATGGATTGGGGAAAACTTGATAGAAAGGGAAGAATATGAATATGTTAGAAATACTCTCTTATGTAGTTGTAGCGATTACTGTACTAACGATGGTTTTTGGTGTAGTGGCTTACAATTTATATAAATTACGAGAATCGATAAGAAAGAAAAGAAAAGTTAATCAAAATGAGTTAGAAGATGAGTATGAAAAATATCTCTACTTTGAAGAGAAGGAGTTGTTATGAATACAGTGATAGAAGCAAAAAAAGATAACTATGCATTGAAGCTACTGTTGTTACTATCTATACTCTTTTTTATTATGTCATTTGTTCTTTTTAAAATATGGCAAATTGAACCAAAAGATCAAGATATTGTTGCTCCTGTTATACTAGATAAGCCGATATATATTTTAAAATCATACTCTACTGCATTTGTTAATCAAAAAAATGGTCAAGATGCAAATGAGTATAGTTCAAAATTGCAACTATTTAATCGATTTATTATTTCACTAGGATATAAGACTAAATATCTTCAAGAAGATGAGATTAGTTCACTTAAAAAAGAAGATATTCTTTTTGTGCCAGATGCAGTATCTTTAGGTATGGATGCAAAGAAAAGTATAAAAATATTTCTCAAAGATGGTGGAAATCTTTTTTTCAACTTTGCTTCTGGATTTAGTGATGAAAATGGTGAATATAGTGGAGATAGTTTTGTTTCAGAAATCACAAAATTACAGTTAAGTGAGGATAAGAACTTTATTGAGTTTAAAGATGGTATCTTTCTCACACAACGACTGTTATCACCGTTAAATAATAAAAACAGTGGTATATTATTAAGTGCATCTGTTTATGATAAAGTACCTATTTATAAGACACCAAAAGAGATGAAACCTGATTTTTTTATAACAAACTATAATCAAACAGCTCCACCTTTAGCAAAAGATAAAAAAGATAATTTTTTAAAAGATGAAACTGGTTTAGCATGGCATGGATATTACGGTAAGGGTAAATGGTATTATATCTCTCTTCCTACTTATATCTTTTATGATTCTGGAGAAAATCTTGATAATTTTAAGCAAATAGCAAATGCAATAATTAACTTTCTATCTTCTAAAGTTGTAATTAGCAAGTACCCTTATATGGATAGAGAAAATGCAGTTTTTATCTCAGAAGATACAGAGTATAAGTTTGATAATTTTAAAAGATTTAGTGACCTTGCACGAAGATATAATATACCTGTAACTGCATTTATAGTATCAAGTTTGGCACAAAATAGTGAGCATAAAGATATGGTTAAAGAGATATCTAGAAACTCTTATGTAGAGTTTGCTTCACATAGCCATCTGCATAAAAAGATTATAGATACAAATGAATCATATGTTAAACAAGAGACAAGCGATACTAAAATAATACTAGATAAGTATGCATCTAAACCAATTGAAGGATTTAGACCTCCTCGTGAAGAGTTAGATGAGCTTATGTTACAAAATCTTCAAGAGGGAGGATTCAAATATATATTAGGTAAAAATGAGCAGCATCTTTATCCCGAATTTGATAAAAAGTACCAAAATCTTTTAGTGATTCCTCGCCACGGTACTGATGATTTTAGTTATCTGGTAAACTTAGATTGGAATAAAAAGCAGATTTTAAAACAGATGCAAAAAGAGACAGAGTTTGTTACTGAGTTAGATGGTATATATACACTAAGTGTACATACTCATCTTTTTGCATATAGTAGCAATATAGAGATAATTGAGAGTTACTTTAAGTATCTTTCAAAGCATCCCACCCTTAAAGCCCTTGATGGTCGTTCAATTTTAAAAAGGGTCAGAGAAAATAAAAATTGTGGTTTAAATTACTCTATAGATGACAATAAAGTAATAGTAAATATAAAAAATAGTGGTACTACTTCTATAGATAATTTTTATCTTAGGCTCTTTAAAAACCCAATGACTGAGATAAAATCAATATCTTTTGATAAGAGTAGAGTTACATTAAAATCAAGAAGTAAAAGTGAAGTTGATATCAATATAAAATATCTTAAACCTGATAATAATGTTACACTTACTATTGAGTATACACAATGACTACACAGTTTTTTTATAAAATCCTATTTCATGTTTAAAATAAAAAATTTAGGAGAATAATATGAAAAAAATTATAATTGCGTCAATGGTTACTGCTCTATTTGCTGCAACAACTGCGTTTGCTTGTGGGAACTGTGGCTGTGCTGATAAAAAAGATCACAAAAGCCATACAGAACATAAAGAGAGTTCAGAAAAAATCATGTGTGATTCAAAGAAGAAAAAATGTTCAGGTTGTACTGAAGTTGATGGAAAAAAAGTTATGTGTGAAAAGTGTAAAACTAAAAAAGCTCCAGCAGTAGAAGCAGAGTAAAAATTTCTCTATTTTGTGTCAATTTGTGTGAATTGACACAAAATATTAATTTACTCTGCTGAATGTACACATCTTATATATCTTGTTGTAGAGGTTGTTCCTATAGGTAGTCGTTTAATATTTCCTCTGTTAAATCCAATATTCCATACTTGAGTATTATCTAAATTATCCAAAGTAGAAGACCAGTAGTATTCTACACTATTTACATTTTGAAAAACTGGGTTTATTGCATGATTTTCTCTGCTTGTATCTACTATTGAGTACAGTTCATTGAAATTTGGGACTCTCCAATTAGTTTTACTGTTAATATCTAAATTTTCACAAAAAGTTATAGCATCGTCCCAAGTTTTTTCACCACTACTTATAGCTACACTTACATCATCTTGCCAGATAAGGTTTGTAGTATGGTCTGTTACAATCTCAAAAATTTCATCTCTTGTAAATGTACTCTCTTTTTTAGTTCCAAGAACACATCTGATTTGACCTAAATTTGCTTTATCTTGTTGTTCTGTAGCACCGTCACTAAACCAAACTCCCCAATTTCTTTCTGGATAAAAAGCACTTTGAGTAGATGACCAATAAAATGCTGAGTTTCCAGTTTGTCTGTTTATAAAAGCTTCATCATATACACCATAGTTTTTTCCTTTGTCTGTTAAGTATAGAAGCTCTTTAACTGTTGGGACTCTCCAACCTCCATCTAAGTTTGTACAGTAAGAGAGTGCAGTAGTATAGTTTATATCTTTATTTGTTCCATCAATCTCTGGAATATCTTGCCATTGAAGATTTGTAGGATCAGTTACAATATCATCAACTTTTGTAAATGTTCTATCAAGACCTTTTTGGTAATAACCATCATCAAAGTCTAGTTTACTGGTAGTTTGACCAGTTTTTGGTATCACATCTGTAACCTCTTCTATATTGATTGTGACAGTAACTTCATTGCTGCTTCCCGCACTATTTGTAGCAGATGCAGTTAGATTATAGAGAGGTTGCAAAGCAAATGATAGGGCATTTTTTACTAAAATTGCACCTGAAGAGTTTATATCAAAATCATTTCCACTCAATGTAAATATATTTATTTCACTATCTCCACTATTTGTGATATTTATATCTCCTATTTTGCTTCCTACTAAAGTATTCTCTTTTATAGTTATTGTAAATGGCTCTATTGTTGGTGCTATATCTGCAATATCAGTTATAGTTATATTTACATCTTTGCTTGTACTATTTTGTGAACTATCTGTTGCTTGAAGTGTAACTTCATAGATATTATCACTATTTGCATCTGCTGGATTTTCAAAATCAGCAGGAGTTTTGAGAGTAAGAATACCTGAAGTTGAGTTTAGTTCAAATTTGCTACTATCTGCACTATCTGATAATGAATAGGTAATTTCACTTGCATCTGTTGCAGTTGCTGTTAGAACTGTGGTAGTGTTTTCACTTATATTTTTACTGTTTGTACTTGTAAATACTGGACTAGTAGTATCTGGCTCTAATATAGTGATTGTAATAGTTGCCTCATTGCTATGACCTGCCTCATTTATTGCAGTTGTTGTTAAATTATATGTTGGTTTTGTGATATAATTTAATTGGTTTTTTACTGAAATTGCTCCTTGTGTATCTATCTCAAAATCATCTTTATTATCTCCACTTAATGTAAATAGAGTGATATCACTATCTCCACTGTTTGTAACTGTTAAGTTTCCTATTATAGTTCCTAGTGAAATATTTTGTGTAACACTTACATTCAATGATTCTAAAACAGGTACAACTTCTGCAATATTTGTTACTGTAATTGTTATATCTTGAGTTGTTGTTTTTAAGTCAATAGTAGTTGCTTTGATTGTTACTTCATAGATATTGTCTCCCTCTACATCTGTTGGGTTTTCAAAATCAGGATTAGTTTTAAATGATAAAACTCCTGATGATGAATCTATATTAAACTTACTACTATCTGCACCACCTGATATTGAGTAGATAATTTGATTTGTATCAGAAACTCTAGCAGTTAATATTGTTTTTGTGTTTTCAGTGATAATTTTACTGTTTGGAGTTGTAAAATGATTTGCTATCTTATCTTCTTTAGTCACATCATCAGATACTTCAGTTGATAAATCAATGCATCCTGTAAATAGTAGTGAGCTTAAGAGTAAAGATGTTGTTATCTTTTTTGACATGGTAATCCCCTTGTATACTTTCAATAATCATCGTCATTAAAGGAAAATTATTAAGGGGAGTTGGTAAAAAGGTAAGAAAATTTTTATTTGATTACAGTATGTAACATTAAGGATTTTTAGAGATGCTCTTAATCTAAAAATAATCCCACAATTTCAGGAAATCCAATAATAAGAAATAGCGCTATAAGTTGAAGAGCTATAAAAGGTATAACCCCTTTATATATATCCATAGTAGTTACCAAAGACCCAGCCGCACCTTTTAGATAAAATAGGGCAAATCCAAATGGAGGAGTTAAAAAAGAGGCTTGTAAGTTCATAGCTACTAAAATAGCAAACCAAATAGGATCTATATCATATAACTCAACGATAGGAAGCAGTATAGGGATAAGAATAAAAGATATCTCAAGAAAATCGATAAAAAACCCTAATATAAAGATAGCAAACATAGCAATTGCTATAAAAGCCCATTTACTGCCTATATCATCTTCAAAAAATTCTAAAATTAACTCATCTGCACCAACTCCATTAAAAACAAGTGAAAATGCAGTAGCACCGATGAGTATCATAAATATCATAGATGTAAGTTTTACACTCTCTAAGCTACTATCTTTTATCTTTCCAAATGAAAAAGAGCCATTTAAGATACTAAGCACTATCGCCCCAACAGCACCAAACGCAGCTGACTCTGTTGGAGTGGCAACTCCTGTAAATATGGTTCCAAGTACCAAAGTTATCAACAATAGTGGAGGGATGATTGATTTTATTGCTTGAATTATGACACTTCTTCTATCTTCATTTGCATCTGTTATAGCAGGTGCAATATGTGGATATTTGTATGAGATAAATAGAATATAAAGTATATAAAGAGTTACCAAAACAAGAGCAGGACCAACAGCTGCACGAAATAGATCTCCAACACTAACACTCATAACATCTCCAAGGATGATAAGAACTATTGAAGGAGGTATGATTTGCCCTAGCGTTCCACTTGCTGCTATTGTGCCACTTGCTAATGATTTACTATAACCATATCGCATCATTATAGGAAGAGAGATAATTCCCATCATCACAACGCTAGCCCCTACTATGCCTGTACTTGCCGCTAATACCATACCAACTAAAACTGTACTTATCGCTAATCCTCCACGAATATTTCCAAAAAGTTTTCCAACATTTATAAGAAGTGCTTCAGCAATTTTACTTTTTTCAAGGATTAATCCCATAAAGATAAAAAGAGGAATTGCCATAAGTGTGAAGTTTTGCATAATCCCATAGATGCGATAAGGTAAAAGTCTAAATATATCTAATCCAACATCAGGTGTAAAAAATGCAAATACAACAGCAGCACTTCCAAAAGCAAATGCTACAGGAAAACCTATCATAAGAAGAGCAAGAGCAGTTAAAAACATATAGATGCCAATCATTTAGAAGCATCCTTTAGTTTTTCTATATTTTTTAATAATTGGGCAATCGCTTGAAGACCTAAAAGAGTAAAACCTACTATTATCATAGATTTTATGGCATATCGACAACATAATCCTCCAGGATCGGCGGAGATTTCATTTTGTGCAAAGCTTAGTGCTACATAGTCAAAACTGACATATATAATCATAATGACAAATGGCAGAATTAAAAAAAGTGAAGAGATAATATCTACGATAGCTTTTGTTTTTTGGCTAAAGTTTGCATAAAATATATCGACTCTTACATGCTTATCATGTTTTAATGTATAAGAGAGTCCAAGTAAAAATATAATGTCAAATATATGCCACTCTAACTCTTGAAGTCCAACTGACCCTCCACTAAAAACATATCTATTGATAGAGTCATAAACAACCAAAAAGCTAAGAGCTAAAACAAAAAAAGCAGCTAATTTTGCAAAAAACTCTGTTAAAGACTCTATTGCCCAGACTGTTTTAGACACTTCTAAATTCACTCACCGCTTTATAGATATCATCCTCTCTCATAAAATGCTCACCTATTAAAAATGCATCTACACCAATTTTACTTAAATTTACAATAGTCTCTTTATCGTTTATACCGCTCTCAGCAACTATAATTTTTCCGTTTGGAATAAGAGGAATAAGCTTTTGGCTAAGAGTTAAATCCATCTGGAATGTTTCAAGATTTCTATGGTTTATTCCTATGATATCCGCTCCTGCAAAGATGGCTTTTTTAAGATCAGTTTTATCATGAATCTCCACAAGTGCATCTAGTCCAAGACTCCAAGTAAAGTTTAAAAGCTCTTTTAGTTTATCTTTACTTAAAGCTGTAGCTATGAGTAAAACAAAATCAGCTCCATAAACAGCCGCTTCAAGAACTTGATATCTATCGATTATAAAATCTTTTCTCAAAAGTGGAGTAGGGACATATCGCCTAATTCCAGTCAAATACTCCAAATCACCTTGAAAAAAGTGAGGTTCTGTTAAAACTGATATAGCATTTGCTCCTGCTCTTGCATACTCTTGAGCGATTACAAGTGGGTCAAAATCCTCTCTTATAACTCCCTTGCTAGGACTAGCTTTTTTAACTTCAGCTATAATTCTATATGGATCCTCTTTTGTTGCTGTTAAAAAAGGTTTGACATCTCTTGGAGCATAAGCATTGTAAGCTAAAGAGCGTCCAAGCCAATCAAAAGGCATCTCTTTTTCTCTTTTTTTCAGATCTTCTTTGGTTTTTCTTATGATATCATCAAGTATCATCTATTTTTTTCCCTCAATACATTTTTTAATATCTTTAACATGCTGTAAAATCTCCTCTTCATCACTCTCTTTTGAAATAGGCTCTAAAAGTTTAAGTGCCTCTTTGCACTCTCCTTTTTTATATAGTCCCCAAGCAAGTGAATCTATATAGTAGTGTGAAGTTGGCTCAACTGCTAATGCTTTTTTTACAAGCTCTATTCCCCTATCAACATCAATATTTTTATCAATTAATAGATATCCATAATAGTTATAATATAGTGGGTCTTTTAGTATCTCTATCACTTGTTCAAATTTTTCTGTGACACTTTTAAGTAGTTTTTTAGAGTCTTTTTTATTATTTGTTTCATACTCTAAAACTGCCCATTTTGCAAGATAAATTGGATTTTCACTCTCTTTGTATAACTTTTTTGAAAGCTTAAGAGCATTTTTATAATCCTTTTTTGCTGTATATATATCTAAAAGTATAGAATCATCAAGCTTAGTTTTTTGTAAAAATGCTATAGCTTCACTATAATTTTTCTCTTTTGCGTATAGCTGTATAAGCTCTCCTGCAAATTGAGGATTTTTTGTTTTGAAGTAGAGTTTTTTAAGTACTCCTTCGATACCTTTTATGTCGTTAGTTTGATAATAAAACTGTATCAATGTTCCACAAATATTCTCGCTACACCCTTTTAGTGTTGAATGAGTTTCAAGTAGTCTTGTTGCTTTTGTTTGTTGATTCATTTTTGTAAAAAGAAGAGTAGCCATTTTTATAATCGCATACTCATTGCTATCTAGCTTATAAGACTCTTCATAAAGGGCTAATGCTCTTTTATTTTCACCTAATCCCTGATAAACCAAACCAGCGAGTTCTAAGTTTTTTGCATCTCTTTTATCTTTTAGTAGTGAATCTGTCAATGATTTAGCTTTTTCAAACATCTGCTTATCTATATAATATGCTATAAGATATCCATTTAAAATAGGGTCATCATGTTTTTGTGAAGCAATTTTTTCTAAAAGTAGTTTAACACTATCATAATCTTTAACTATTACAGCATCTTTTATAGCCTCTTTAGCATAAAAAACTTTGTGTGTTTGGTTATATAGCTTCGTATAATAGTTCATACTTTGTTTAAAATCTGCCCGACCACTTGCATCTAGGGCTAGAAGAGCTAGAGTATCTTCTTGTGGGAATTTGGATGTTAAATTTGAGTCTAAAATCTTTATGCTATTTACTGGTACATATTCACTTTTAGAACTACAGCCTAAAATTAAAAATGAAACTGACAAAAGAATTAAATAATAATACCTGGACACTCTTTTACTACCTCTTTTATATTTTCATTAAAATGTTTCCAAAATGGAAATGTACGACACTGTTTTGGGCGAACTGGATAAATTTGGCATGCCTTTTTATCTAAATCAAAAAAGATACAGCTAAAATTCCCTTTTGATTCTATCTCACAAAGAGAGATTTTATAGCCAACTTTTTTAGTATATTTAAGAGTGAATTCTCCTCTTTTTTCTCCTAAAAACTGACTCATATCATCAATCTCTTTAGGAGTACACCAAATATAGCCACTCTCCCCTATGCAACAATTTCCCTCACATGAAGAACATTTAAAAGGGTCAAAGCCAAAGTTAAACCCTTCTTTTGTTATAACACCTTGCATTTTATACTATATGTCCTTGTTTTTTGATAAATAGATTTTACCTCTTTGGTTGGTTCATCTTTTTCCATATTGATAAGTGGTGGATATACTTTTGTTTTTGACTTTGAATTTTTTCTAGTATGGACTAAAACTAAAGATGAACTCTTTTTGCTTGTGCCATAAACAAATTGTAAATCTTCAACCTGCATTTTAACCTCTTTTAAATTTGTCATAAGTTCACAAATCATACCTGCGTCATAACAAAATATAAAATGCCCTCTATTTTTTAAAATTTTACTTACTTTTTTTACAAATGCATCTAGTGGCAGATGCATGTTATACCTGCTTAGATGCAAAGCTTCATTTTTTGATTTACTTACTCCATCGTGATAATATGGTGGATTTGAGATGATAAAATCAAATTGATTGTCAAAATTATATGTTAAAAAGTTGCCTTTTACAGTGCTAGATGTAAGGTTATTTACTTGAGCATTTTTGCTACTTAAAAAAACATTATGTTCTTGTATATCAATTTGTGTTAAAGATATAGGAAAATCTCTCTTTGTTAAAAGTCCTAAAATTCCACATCCTGAACCTATATCTAAAAGTTCACCTTTGGGGTTGAATTTTGATATAAAATTATATAAAAAGTGCGAATCACTGTTAAAGAGATATCCACTCTCCTCTTGATATAAGAACAAAAAAGACCTTTTTTGTTATCATCTTACAAAAAAAGGGCTGTCATGATAATTATTCCAGCAAGAGTTGCATCTAGTAGATTTCCAAATAAAGTGTTAGCAGATATAGATGGAGTACCTATGGTAATAGCCACAGCAAATCGTGTTAGTGGTATCGATGAAGTTGCTATAGCTACAGATTCAAAAGAGGTAATTGATGTAGCTTCAAAGTATGGGTTTAAAGCTGTAATGACCTCTGAAAATCATAAAAGTGGAACAGATAGGATAAATGAAGCGGTAGATATTTTAGGTATAGATGATGATGAAATTGTCATAAATGTACAAGCAGATGAACCTTTTATAGAGCCTGAAGTTGTACAAAGTGTATATCAAAGAGTTGTAAAAGCAAAACAGATGAGAGAAAATATTATGATGGTTAGTTGTTATAAAGAGATTGACCCTTCATTTGCAAATGATCCAAACCATGTTAAAGTAATTATGGACTCAAAAGAGTATGCAATATATTTTTCAAGAAGTAAAATTCCTTATGATAGAGAAGAGCATAATGGTTATTTTGGGCATCTTGGGATTTATGGGTTTACAAAAAAATCTCTTTCAGAGTTTTGTCTTTTACCAAGTGCAACTCTTGAAGATATAGAAAAATTAGAGCAATTAAGAGCAATCTATCATAGAAAGAGTATAGCAATGGTAAAGGTAGAGAGTAAAAGTTTTGGAATTGATACAAAAGAGGATTTAGTTAAGGCGTTAGAACATAGGTAGAAACTAGTAGCACCAAAAAGAGGAGGAGTTTAAAACAAGTGCCACTAGCCTACCTTTACAATATCGGTTAAAAATTGTATTTCATTAGATAGTTTTAAGAGAAACTAATCAAAAAATTTGTACTATTAAGAATATTGATAATTCTTTATGATTAAAACAATATATTGTAGATTAAATTAAATTAAATTTACCAAGTGTTCGATAAGTAACACTATTGTTGAGTTTTACCTAAATGTTTAAAAAAAATTAACAAAAATTTTTTTAAACCCGATATGCTTTTAAGTGCATAAATAGACTTAATGTACTTGAATATAATTAAAGGCAGGCAAAGATAATGGTAGGAAAGAAAATGTTTTTCTTAAAAGCACTTTTAAGATCTGATAAATTAAGAGATCAGGTTTCATTTGATGATTTTTTAAGTAAATACACCAAAGAGAAGTTAAATGCTTTTGCAAATTCTGATATCCATAACGATAGGAATAATGAAAAAAATTTAGCAGTAATTCTTTTTAAAATGGATTGGGAAAAAGATGACGCATTTTTTATCAAAGAGGGTACAGATAAACTTCTTGAGTGTATAAAATATGAGGTAAGAGAACATGATGTGATAGCAAAATGGAGTGAAGATGAATTTATAATTTTGCTTCCTGAGTGTTCACTTGAATCATCCCAAAAGATTGCACATTTGGTAAAGAGTATAGTTGAAGCTAGAACATTTGTAAATATGAAAGTAGAGTTGAATTATGGCATCTCAATCCATCAAAATAATGATACACCAGACTCTTTTATTGAGAGAGCCCAAGAGCAGTTGAGTAAGTGTGAGGCTTAAAAGCCTTACATTTCACTTATCCCATCTATAAATTGTCTAATAATAGGATTATCTGTAGTTTTAAAAAAATCAGGTTTTTGATTGGCCAATACTTTTCCATCATAGAGCATAATCATCTGATCTGCGATTTTAAAACTCTCATTTATATCATGACTTATCACAACAGAGGTAGTTCCTAACTCTTTTTGCAGTTTTACAATGAGCCTGCTTATGAGGTCACTTGCGATTGGGTCAAGTCCTGAGGTTGGTTCATCATAAAGAATTATATCAGGTTTTAAGATTATAGTTCTTGCAATTGCTGCTCTTTTTTGCATCCCTCCACTTAGTTGATGGGGAAAGCTTTTCATCACTTCATTTGGAATTAAACCAACCATAAATAATGATTTTTTTACCTCCTCTTTTATCTCTTCTTTGGTTAAATTGCTATGTTCTTGAAGTGGAAATGAGATATTTTCTTCTATGGTCATACTATCAAATAAGGCTCCAAATTGAAAAGCGAAACCTATCTTTTGGCGAAGTGATAGAAGCTCTTTCTCATCAGTTTTTGCAACTTCTACTCCTTCAACTATCACTTTTCCACTTGTAGGTTTTAAGAGTCCTACCATAAGTTTTATCACAGTTGATTTACCCGTACCAGAAGGCCCCATAATAACACAGACATTTCCCTCTTTTATGGCAAAATCTAAACCTTTTAAAACTTTTTTTTCGCCAAAATATTTATGTACATCATTAAACTCTATAATATTTTCCAAATCTCTACCTTTGAACTATAAATCCACGATTAAGCGATGATAAATCTTTATAAAAAGAGAACTCTTTAATATTTTTTTCTATAAGAAAATTAGTTAATGGCTCTTTTTGATCATATCCTATCTCACACAAAAGATAAGACGCGTCTGAATTTATCCAAATATCGATGATATTTTTAAGTATTTCATCTCCTTTTTCCCCACCAAAGAGAGCATTTTTTGGCTCAAAATCGAGACTCTTTTCTAAGTTGAAATCGTTTGCAATATAAGGTGGATTTGAGATAATCATATCAAATTTGTCATAAATACCATCAAGATACGAGGTGTGGATAAACTCTATTTTTTTCTCTACTCCAAATTTATAAGCATTTATCATAGCAATCTCTAATGCCTCTTTTGAGATATCAGTAGCAGTGATTTTTATATCATCTATCAAAATTGCTAACATTATAGAGATAATACCGCTTCCTGTACCTATTTCGGCGATATTAAAAGCCTTGTTCTTTTTCAAAATATTTACTGCTAAATCTACTAAAATCTCCGTTTCAGGACGAGGAATTAAAGCTCCTTCTTTTATAAAAAAGATTCTTGAGTAGAAACTGACCTCATTTGTGATGTACTCTATGGGTTCATTTTTTAGTCGTCTTTGAACTAGTTTTTCATAAATCTCTAGCTCTTTTAACTTTTTATCTTCATTTAGAAGTAGATAAACTTGGTCACATCCTAAGTGATACTGCAAGAGAATAGAAGCCTCTTTTGGACTTTTAAGGATTAAAGATGCTTTTTTTAAAGCTTCTTTAATCATCTATCTTTACACCAAGTCTCTTTAGTCTCTCTACAAGTGGTGGATGCGAATGGTAGAAAAATATAAATAGTGGATGAGATTTTGGAAAGCTTTTATTTTCATTTGCTAACTTTATCAGTGCAGATGCTAACTCTTCTTTGCTTTCACACTCTGCACCAAACTTATCAGCATTATATTCATTGTGTCTGCTCATCATCCCAAATAGAGGCATAAAAAATAGCGAAAGAATTGGTGAAAATATCAAAAACATAGCAATAATAGAGTAGGGCTCTTTTTCAACTCCTATCGCATCAAAAAGCATTTGTGGCAAGTTTCCAAATATCAAAAACATGATAAAAAGAAGAGTACCTACTGTGGCTATATTTTTGATTATATCTCTATTCTTGAAGTGTCCAAGCTCATGTCCTAAAACTGCTAAAAGTTCATTTTTGCTTAATTTTTCTATTAATGTGTCATATAAAACAACTCTTTTTGATTTTCCAAGTCCACCAAAATAGGCATTTAGTCTATTGTCTCTTTTACTTGCATCTATTGTAAAAACTCCCTCAGTTTTTAGTCCAACTGAAGAGAGTAGTTTTTCAATTGACTCTTTAAGTTCTGCATTTTCTAAAAGAGTAAATTTATTAAATATAGGAGCTATAAGAGTAGGGTAGATGACATTTATGATAATCATGATTCCAAATATCAAACCAAATCCCCAAAGCCACCAGCTATCGATGTTTATAATTATCTTCGAAATTAGCCAAGTTAAAAGGCTTGCCACCACTACAAATATCAGGGCAGATTTTAGAGTGTCGATGATATATAGTTTTGCATCCATATTTGAAAAACCATATTTTTTATCTAAAACAAAAGTTTGATAAAGACTAAATGGAAGTGAAAAGAAAAATCCAATTACCCCAAAGGCAAGGATAAAAACAACAGATTTCATAGCAATGTCGTCTATCTGTATCATACCCTCAAGCCATTTTAATCCAAAACCAACCCAAAAGATAAAGATTAAATACTCAATCAGTGAGCTTACTATATCCATCCTTTGGCTAGATACTTTATACTCTGCTGCTTTTATATAGTTTGACGGTGTTAAGATAACCGCTTTGTTCTTTTTCTCATCCGATACATATCCAATTTCCATAACCGAAATATATACTTTGGTTAAAATATAGATAAAAAATATCGCTCCAATTGTAAGTAACATCTATCTTCCTAATACATTTTCTAAAGTTTTTGAAAAAACTTCAGGTGATTTAAAACCTATCGTTTTAAAGTTTTTAAGTTCATTTGCATCTTTGTCGTAAAATATAATTGTTGGAGGTCCAACTGCATCAAATTTTTTCAAAAGTGCTTTATCGTCATCACTATTTTTAGTCATATCTATTTTTAAAAGTTTAAACTCTGACATCAATTTTGCAACTTTTGGATCTACAAAAGTAATCTCTTCAAGCTCTTTACAAATCACACACCAATCAGCTGTAAATTTTATCATGATAGGTTTATCACTATTTTTTACTTCATACTCTAACTCTTTTATAGTTTTTACTTTTTTAAAACTGTTCGTTTGAACATTTGATATAGCCATCGCTCCACCGCCAAATTTAGCAAAAGGTTTTAGTGGATCAGTTGCTCCTGAAAATGCACCAATTAGCATAATAGCACCAATCATAACAGAGGTAATTGCAATAACTTTTATCATCTTCATAACTTGTTTAGTATTCTCTTTAACACTATCAAATGCACCTGCATAAACTCCACTTGCAATAAAAAATAGAGCCCATAAAAATAGTATAATTTCCCCTGGTAATATCCGTGAAAGTAACCAGATAGCGATACCAAGCATAACAACACCAAAAATTTGAGAAACAAGTGTCATCCAGCCACCAGGCTTAGGCATAAACTTACCTGCTCCAGCTCCAATAGCCAAAAGAGGTGCTCCCATACCAAGACTCATTACAAACAAAGCTGCACCACCTAGAAGTGCATCTCCTGTTTGACCGATATAAACTAAAGCACCAGCGAGAGCTGGAGCTACACAAGGACCAACTATTAGAGCTGATAAAAATCCCATTATAGCAACGCCTACAAGTCCACCGTTTCCTTTTGCTTTATCTGAAGTTTTGTTTATCTTGCTTTGTAGTTTTGAAGGAAGTTTTATCTCATAATATCCAAACATTGAAAATGCCAATGCAATAAAAACAAGTGCAAATGTTGAGATGACCCAAGGATTTTGCATAGCTGTTTGGATATTTGCTCCAAACAGCCCTGCTAAAACCCCTGCAAAGGCATAAGCCACGGACATAGAAAATACATAAACAGCTGAGAGAAAAAGTCCTCTTTTTGCACTCATTTTATCTTTTCCATCTCCAGATTCTGAAACAATGATTGATGATAAAATTGGAATCATCGGGAAGATGCAAGGAGTGAGTGATAAAAGAAGTCCAAAGCCAAAAAATATAGCTAAAATTGTAAACATTGAACCACTTTTAAGTGTATTAATAATTTGATCTTCTTCTGATTGTACAACTTGTGTGGCGGTGTTTGTTTCACTTTTAGGTTCGGCTTCACTCTTCCAACTTGCTCTTTTTGATACAGCATTTGAAGTATGAAAATCAAAACTTTTGTTAAGAGGTTGATAACAAAGACCTTTTTCAGTGCAGCCTTGATAATTTATTTTTAGAGTAAAAGCACCTTCTCCTACCTTCTCTTTTATAAGAGATAGAGGGATGTCAATATCTATATTTTTATCTTGAAAGACCATATAATCGTCATGTTGTTTGGGGGTTGGTAGTTTCAAAAATTCACCGATACTTAACTCTTTTGGTTTTGTTATTGTAAATTTTAACTTATCAGCATATAGATAGATTTGTTCACCTAGCTCTATATTTACAGTTACTTTTTGGTTATCTTGGGTCGCATCTACTTTAAACGCTTCATCAACTGTTAAAAAACCACTTTGCTCAAATGCAAAAAGTGAAAGATTAAAAATCATTAGAATAAGTAATAAACTTTTTTTCATATCTGTGTTTCCTTGTATAATTATAAAGAAACAGGATTATACACAAACTATGTAAATTGTTTGTTTAGAGACACCCTTTAATATAAAAGCTAGAATTATCTGTAAAATATCAATTTTTTTTTACTTTTCATAAGAATTTATATAATACAATAGACTTTAATTAGTCTATTTTTTTGACTAAAATTTACAATTATATAAAGGATGTACATGAGACAAATGATGTTATTGCTTTTAGGTGCAATACTCATAGGGGTTTTATCTTACTTCTGCTTTATGGATAAAGCGGATGCGGTAAAAGATGACTTGGTTTCAAAAGCAACCAGTGCATATGCAACTAAGCAGATGGATTGGGTTAATGTTAATCTAAAAGGTGAAGCATTAGAGATGACCAGAGTTATGACTCTTACAGGGAGTGCTCCAAATGAGGCATTAAAAGAAGAGGCACAAAGAGTTGCTTTAGGTATTGATGGTGTTGAATCTGTTGATAACCAACTAGTAGTTTCAAAGCCAGTGGTAAAAGCTCCAATTGTTGTAGTTAAACAAAAACCTGCCATTGTTGTTCCTTCGCCATATGAATTAAATGTTGTAAAAAGTGAAGATGGTAAGGTAAAACTTAGTGGATATGTGCCAAATGCCGAAGTTCATAAAGAGTTAATATCACAAGCTGAGATACTGTTTGGAGATTCAAATATAATTGATGAATTAAAAGAGATTAAAGGTGCTCCAGATATGTGGCTAGAGAGTGCAAAACTTGGTATTGATAAGTTGGAAATTGTTGATTATGGTAGATTTAAAATCTCTGATGCAAGCTTTATTTTTAAGGGGTTTGTAAGTAGTATTGAGCAAAAAGAGCCACTGCTTAAAAGTTTAACAGATAATTTGTATAGCAGTTATGAAGGTTCTTATGATATAGAAGCACCAGAGCCAAAGCCAGAACCTGCAAAAGCACCAGTAGCAGTCTCATGCCAGCAACAATTTAAAGATATATTATCAAAAGATAAGATTCATTTTGAGTATAATAAAGCAGATGTCAAAAAAGAGAGTTATAAACTTTTAGATACATTGGCAGATGTTGCAAAGAAATGTTCAAAAGATATTATAACAATCTCAGGACATACTGACTCAATAGGAAGTGCAAAGTACAACAAAGCTTTAAGTGCTAAAAGAGCAAATGCAGTAAAATCTTACCTTGTTAGCAAAGGTGTATCAGTAAAGAGTCTTAAATCGGTTGGACTTGGAGAGAGTAAGCCAGTAGCTGACAATAATATAGAAGCAGGAAGAGCAAAAAATAGAAGAATAGAATTTAATGTTGAAGGAGTTAAATAATGAGTTACTTATTAGTACAAATTTTAATATGCCTGTTGATAGCAGGATTGATAGGAGCTATCATAGGATGGCTTCTTAGAGGTGGATGTGATGATAAAATTCAAGCAAATGATGAAGCTTGGAATGCAAAATTTCTTGAGTCAGAAACTCAATGGGAAGACAGAATGCAAGCTTCTATGAGTGATTATGATTCAAAACTCCAAGATGCAGAGTTTGAAAAAAAATCATTAAGAGCGAATATAGATTCAACAAACTCTGAATGGGAAGGCAAGATGCAAACTTCTATGAGTGATTATGATTCAAAACTCCAAGATGCAGAGCTTGAAAAAGAATCGTTGGCAGCTAATTTAGAAACGGCAAACAGTGATATAAAACAAGCAGAACAAAAACTCCATGGTAGCGTTGAAGATATGGATGAGTGTTATGAAGTTGAAGAGATTGAGGGTATTGGACCAGCATATGGAAAAAAATTAAGAAAAATTGGTGTAAATACAACATGTGATATGGTTTTAGCATTTTTAAGAGATGAGGACAATGTCTCTAAAGCTGCCAAAGAGATGAAAGTAGATGCAGATGCATTAAGAGCATGGGCAAGTATGGCAGATCTTATGAAACTTCCAGGTGTCGGAGGACAATTTGCAGAACTTATGCAAACAGTAGGTATAAGTTCTGTTGAAGAATTATCAACCGTAAATGCAACTTCACTTCATAGTGATATGGTGCAGTTTAACAAAAAAACTCCTATTGTTCCACAAGTGCCATCATTGGAAGCACTTTCTAGTTGGGTTAAAGTAGCTAAAGAGATTTAATGTAGAGGTTGTGGTGCTCTCACCACAACTTTATGCATTTTCAGCTTCTAACACCACTTTTTCCCTTGCTATATCGTCAAGAATATCAAAGAATTTTGTACAAGATGCTTCCATATCTCTAAAATTTTCTATCAACTCAGATGCTATATCTGGACTAAGACCTTGTGAGGCTACTTTTTTTACATTGATTTCTGCCATTTTGTGTAGATTTTCGTGAGGATCGAACATTTTTAAGAAGCTTTTTGTTTTTCCAAATATTTTTTTACCTTCAGTTGGATACCACTCTCCAACTCTACAATCTCTAGAAGTAATCATAGAGGAACTATCCCTATCATCGTTTAAAACTCTCTCATAAGCATCTGCTTTAAATAAAATATGTTGAATTTTATCAAAAATTACAAGACTTTGGTACTCTACTTTTTTAGATAATCTAGCAGTCTGATTTGCATCCTCATTCAGTTTATTTAGAGAGCCTTGAAAAACACCAATTTTTTCTTCAGATTGTGTTGTTATCTCACTAATCTCGTGTGAGTTTGTCTGCATCTCATTTGCCTCTTGTTGAAGTGTTTGGATAGTTGTAGAAATCTCTGAAGTTGCTTTTTGTGTCCTCTCGGCTAATTGTCTTACTTCATCAGCAACCACGGCAAAACCTCTACCGTGTTCACCAGCTCTTGCTGCTTCAATTGCTGCATTTAGTGCTAAAAGATTTGTTTGGTCTGCTATATCTTTTATAAGTTCAACAACCGAACTTATCTCATTTGACCTATCAGTTAGAGAGTCAATGCTATCTGTAATACCAGAGATTAACTCTATTAAATGATTTATATCAGTAGATAGTGCTTGAGTGGCACTTAAACTTTCATTTGAAGCTTTTGCTGTATCTTCTGCGATGTTACTAATATCAGCAACATTTGCAAGAGAATTATTTATATTCTCTTGAAGTATCGATACACCACTCTTTAATCCACCGCTTATCTCTTCAAACTCTATTGCAAGATCAGAACGCAATTTACTTTTGTTATTTTCTATAATAGCTTCAACTCCAGTTGCTATAAGTTTAGTGTTGTACTTAAATAACCCTTTAAGACCATCATCAAAAACTTTTCTATGATTTTTTCCCTGACTTGCACTATCGATTGCTAAAACTGAACCTCTTAATGTTGCTTCAACTTGGTCTAACATATTGTTTATATACCAAGCAGCTTCAGCCAAAGGATCGTTTGAGTCTATATGAGTGATTCTTGATTCTAAATCCCCCTCAGATGCATTTTTTGCTACATTTTTTATCTCATCAGCTAAAGATGATGATTTTGTTTTTGGTGCTTTATCCTTGTAACGAGATAATAAACTCATCATAACTCACTCCTTTATCTTCTAATCTTCTATTTAAAAATTTTAGTGATTCATTTACTCCACTTCTTTGTTCAATTCCTATCATCTCTTTATAAAGAGTTGATATAGTTTTAATAGCTTCATCATTTGGTTTGATTCGTACAGAGTAGTAGCCGATGATATTCCCAACTTTATCAATTGAAGCAGTAACATTTGCAAATACCCAATAATATGTTCCATCTTTTGATAGATTCTTTACAAAAGCAAAAATCTCATCTCTATCTTGTACTTTTTTCCACAACAGCTTAAATACAGCCTTTG
>JAMONX010000097.1 GCA_027066435.1 Campylobacterales bacterium | reverse complement strand
TAAAGAAAAATAAAAAGCTTAAAAAATCATCAATCTTTTTAAATATGCCAATTGTAAAATCTTCTCTTCTTGCATCTCAATTTAGGCAATATGAAGTAGAGCCTTATGTGATTTTATCTTCACAGGTAAATTACAATCCACTCCTTTTTAAACTCACACAAGCAAAAGATAGAGAATTTTTTTATATCGCTAACTCTATCTCTTATTATGATAAAAAGTTAAAAGATATAAATCTTATTTTGGGGAATAACCCAGATTATAATTGGATTGATTATTCTACTTCAATTGGTATAGATTATGTTTTTAGGAGAAATAGTTTAGATGCAGATACTATTTTTGATGAAGAGATATATGATAATCAGATAGAGTATAAAGTTCGTATTGAAAAAGCAGCAGAGGCTAGTTTTGAACCTTTGAGAGATGGGAGTTTTAACTACTAATTTTATTAAACTTTTATTTAGTATAACCGATATTTATATTTAGTAAAATAATTATAGAAGAAGTTTTGATGAAAGTAAAATGTTTTGAATATAATGTTATATCCCAAAAAGAGTGTAAAAATGGCTCATTAGTAGCTTTGGAAGAGACTAAAAATATACCTTTTAAGATAAAGAGAGTTTTTTATATCTATGGAGTTGACACTTCTATCTCAAGAGGTGCTCACGCCCATAAAGAATCAAATCAAATTTTAATAGCCGTAAATGGAAGTTGTGAGATATCTTTTTGTGATGGAATAGCAAAGCAAAAAGTGCATTTAAGTAGTAAAAACCAAGGAGTTCTTCAAGAGAGTATGATTTGGGGCGAGATGCATAATTTCTCAAAAGACTGTATTTTAATGGTTCTTTCAGATAGTTTTTATGATGAAAATGACTACATAAGAGATTATAGCGAATTTTTGGAACTATGCAGAGTTGTTTTATGACTATTAAAAGATATAATGGCAAATTAAGAAATAGTTGGAATGATTTTTTAGTAAATTCTAAAAATTATCATTTCTTTTTTCATAGAGATTACCTATCCTATCATGATAATCGTTTTGAAGACTTTTCACTTTTGATTTATGACACAAAAGGTAAATTAATAGCTCTTCTTGTTGCAAATATCGATAATAATATTCTCTATTCACATCAAGGTTTAACATATGGTGGATTTATTGTAAATGAGAATATGAAAGTTGAAATAATGCTTGAAATATTTGAGAGTGTCAAAAGCTATTTAAAAGAGCAAAGTATCCAAAAAGTTATATATAAGAGTATACCTTATATTCATCATATAAAACCAGCAGAAGAGGATCTATATGCTCTATTTATTCAAGATGCAAAACTTATCCAAAGGGATATATCAGCTACTATCTATTTTCAAAAGCCATTAAAATACTCAAATGGTAGAAAATGGAGTCTTAAAAAGGCAAGGGGTGAAGGTTTAATTGTCCAAGAGAGTCAAGATTTTGCCCTATTTTGGAAGCTTTTGGAGGAGATTTTAAAACAGCAACACAACTCAAAACCAGTACACACTTTAGATGAGATTGAGTATCTAAATAGAGCTTTTGCTAAAAACATCAGGCTCTTTTTAACTAAAAAAGAGGATAAAGTTTTAGCAGGGGCTATTATATTTGATAATCCTGAAATAATGCATCTTCAATATGTTGCAAACTCAAATGAGGGACGAGAGATTGGAGCGTTGGATTTTTTGATTGATTATCTACTAAAGAATGAGTGTAGAGATAAAAACTATTTTGATTTTGGTACCTCAAATAGAGAAAATGGGCGAGTGTTAAATAGAGGTCTTATTGATCAAAAAGAGCGTTTTGGAGCAAGAGCTGTTGCAATTGATAGATATGAGTGGGATCTCATTTAAGGGCATTTCTATAATCCCTTAATTTTATGCATCCCTATACGAATAGAAAATTTTATAACCTCTTTGAGTAAGAGGAGTTTATTAAATCCGTGAAAATTATTAAAATGAAGTAGTAAGGTTTTTTTACTGTCTTCAAGTAGTTTTATAAAATCTTGATTATTGACTGAGCTCATATTTGCATCGTGAAGTCTATATGCACTCACCTTTTCATCTAAAAAACCTATGAGATTTTTTGAAGCAAATTTAAGATAGAGATCAAAATCTTCCATATACATCTCTTCATTATATTTGCCAAATTGAGCATAATAGTCTCGTTTTACCATAAGTACAGAGCCAGGAACTGCAAAATTTGAAATAAACTCTTTTTTGATACCTTCATCACAAGAGAGTCTATTTTTATTAGCATTTCTAAGCTCAAATAGTCCACTACTATATATCTGATGGTTACTTCTATCTACTACTACACAATCAGCAAAGACTGCATATTTTTCAGGATGCATTAGAAGGTATTGATACCGCTCTTCAAGCCCCTTATCAAGCAGATAATCATCACTTGCAACTGCTGTTATGTACAATCCACTAGAGAGAGCTAAAAGCTCATTTAATGTTTTTGTCAAACCTCTGTTTTCTCTACTTTTGTATATGATATTGATTTTATCTCTATTTTTAGTAATCCAACTTTTTATAACTTTATCTGTATTGTCAGTTGAGCCGTCATTTATGATAATAATCTCTTTATTTTTGAAGTTATCATCTAAGATGCTATCTAGTGTCTGTGTTACATAGTTTTGGTGGTTGTATGCAGGGATTAAGATTGAGATTAGAGGCATTGAGATATTACTCCATTTATTATATATATCGGATTAAATTTAATTTAATAGAGTCCGATATATAAAAAATTAGGAGTTTTAATGAAATCTTTAACGCTTGGTATGAACTTTTTTGGTGGACATGATACTAGTATATTTGCAATTTTTAAAGATGATGTCTATGCTCTATCACAAGAGAGAGTTACAAGAATAAAACACGATGCAATATTTCCAATAGACGCACTCAATGAGATGCTAAGGTATAAAAATATAGACCCAAAAAAGATTAAAAATCTTGATATAGGTGTTGCAACTAAAAAGGTAGAAAAACTCTTATTTAATGAAAATGCTTATGATATGGCTATTTCACTTAGAAAGATGATACAAAAAGATAGAGAACATCTTTTTATTAAAAAGTTTAATATAGAGAAAAAGAGATTACAAAAGAGTGGAAAAATCAATAAAATAAAATCTTTTCTTTTAGATAGATATGGAAGAGACTATCTTAAGATGCAACTTTTTGGTAAGAAGATAGAGCTAGATGCAATTATCAAAAAGCATCTAAAAGATATTTTTCCAAATGCAGAGATAAATTTAAGATATTATGAACATCATTTAACTCATGCTTACTCAACTTACTATGCATCTGGATTTGAAAGAACACTAGTTTTTACTCTTGATGGCGAGGGAGATGGATGTTTCTCAAAGCTTTATGAAGTTGATAAGGGTAACTTTAAAGAGATTGGCAGTAGTGAAAACAGATATGTAAAAAATATAGAAAAATGTGGTGTTAAGGATGCAGGTTATGCATCTATTGGTTTTATCTACTCAACTTTTACACATCTGTTGGGATATACTCCAAATGCTGATGAAGGTAAAGTAGAGGCGTTGGCTGCTTTTGGAGATTATGAAAATAGTTTATACCAAGAGCTTTGTGATAGCGTTAGTATTGATGAAGATAAGCTCTCAATTGAGCTGGATGTTAAAAAGCTAAATACTATTTTTGAAAAAGATAATCTTGATAAAATCTTTAGCTCACTCCAAAAAGAGGATATCTCAGCAGCGGTACAAAAGTTTACAGAGAAGATAACATTGGATTATCTAACTGCTGTAAAACAGAAGTACCCAATAGAATCTATCTCTCTTGCAGGTGGAGTTACAGCAAATGTGATAATGAATATGAAAATCTTTGAAAAACTTTTTAAAAATATCTACATCATACCAGCTATGGGAGATGATGGCATAGCTCAAGGGGTAGCAGCTATGATGCATATAGAGAAAGAGAATTTACAAAAAGAGAGTTTTAAATTTCCTACTATGCCATATTTTGGATCCTCTTATAACAAGGAGGAAATAGAAGAGGTTTTAAGAGGTGCTAATGTTTCATATGACTATTTAGGAGAGGATGCATATATAAAAGCTGCAAACTTTATAGTTAATGGGAAAGTAGGAGCATTGTTTCACGGTAGATGTGAATTTGGTCCAAGAGCTCTTGGAAACAGAAGCATTATAGCAGATGTAAGAGATAGAGATATTCAAAAGATTATCAATAAAGATATCAAAAATAGACCATTATTTCAACCTTTTTGCCCATCAATTATAATAGATGAGAGAGAGAGGTTATTTGAGAACTCTTATGATAACAAGCATATGACGATAGCTTTTAGGCTAAAAGAGGAGTTTAAAGATAAGATTCCAGGCTCTATTCATATCGATTTGACAGCTAGAGTACAGTTTGTTTCACCAAAGGATAATCCAAACTACTATGCGTTGATAAAAGAGGTGAAAGAGTTGACAGGTTTTGGAGTGATTATTAACACTTCATTTAATAAACATGGGCGGACAATTGTATTGACTCCCAAACATGCAATCACAGATTTTAAAGATACAAATTTAGATTTTATGGTGATAGAAGGGTTTTTGGTGCAAAAATGAAAAGAATTGAATGGATAGATACATATCGTGGGATTTTAATACTTTTAGTAGTTTTAAATCATCAGTCTTTACAACATATAGTTATAAATGAGAGTTTATCGGCTATTAGGATGCCAGCATTCTTTTTTATATCGGGGTTACTCTTAAGTGATAGATATACAGACTTAAAAGTTTTTGCATCTAGAAGATTTGCTCAGCTTATTGTTCCATATTTTATCTTTTTTTTAGTAAATTGGCTTTTTTGGGTTGTGGCTCTTAGCTCAGGAGAAAGTGATATATTTGCTCCCATAAAATCGATGTTTTTTGGATGTGTAAATACTGAAGGTGGCGAACAGAATATAAATGCAGCTCCATTATGGTTTATCACCACACTCTTTATGGCTGAAATCTATATGTTTTTTGTTAAAAGTTACCTCAAAACAACTGCAAAGATTTTAGTTGCTATAACACTACTTGCAATTATAGGGTATTTAAGTTCACAATTTCTCTCATTTAGGATGCCGTGGAATATGGAAATTGCACTAACTGCGGTATTTTTTTATGGGCTAGGGTATATTGTAAAGAGAGAAAAATTACTAGATTTTATAACAGATTATAGCAAATTAAATATAGTGATTATTTTTATAGTATCATCTATCGTAGCTATAACTTTAAGTCTAAAAACTTTGCCATCATACGATTTAAATTTTCTTGGTTCAAATGTTGTCTTGACATATATTAGTGCTATTTTTGGAATTTTAGCAGTTATTTCACTTGCAAAATTGATTAATAAAAATAGCATCTTAGAGTTTTTAGGTAGAAACACTTATATTATATTGGCTTTTCATCTTAGTGCATTGTATTTTATGCATGGTATTTTTAAACGAATTGGATTTGAGTTTCAAAGCACTATGAACTCTGATATATGGGGATTAATATATCTTATAAGCTCTATTGTTATACTGCTTCCTATAATGTATATTATAAATAGGTTTATGCCATTTATATTGGGTAGAAAATAGATGAATTCAGGTTATTACCTATTTTCAGCTTTAAATACAAAGGCTAGGACTTCAGCTACTGCTTTGTATAAGTTTTCAGGTATTACTTCATCTAGTTCTGATGTATCGTATAGTTGACGGGCTAGGGGAGGGTTTTCGACGATTTGGATTAAGTGTTCTCTTCCTATTTCTTTGATTTTTAGTGCGATATTGTCAACACCTTTTGCTATGACTCTTGGAGCACTTTCTCTATCTTTGTCATATCTTAGTGCTACTGCATAATGAGTTGGATTTGTTATGATGACATCAGCACTTGGGATGTCTGACATCATTCTCTTTTGGGCTATTTGCATCTGGACTTGTTTGATTTTTGCTTTTATGTGGGGGTCACCCTCCATCTGTTTGTACTCATCTTTGATCTCTTGCTTACTCATCATTAGGTCTTTAAAGTATTGATGTCTTACTATTAAAAGATCAATTATTCCTAATATAAAAAATATCATAAGCATAATCAAAACTAAAATGATAACCTTTTCCATAAGCCAATACATTTGTCCCATCATACTAAAGTTTATAACAGTTGGAAGCTCTTTTGTGTACTCTATCATAAAGTAAAATGCAATAGGAAATATGATAGCCACTTTTGCAGTGATTTTTATCCCCTCAATCAACTTTTTCATAGAAAAAAGCTTTCCTAACCCTTTTATGGGGTCAATCTTTTTGAGATCTGGAGTTAGAGGCTTAGTGGTATATACAAAGCCAAATTGCATAACACCAGCAAGAATACCCGAAAGAGCAACGATAGCAGTTAAAGGAACTATCATAAAAAGAAGCTCTCTCAAAGAGACAAAACCTATCTCTGTAACAATATTTTTTGTAAGAGCAACTCCTACATATGACATGTAAAATTCATAAAGATAAAATATACGACTAGCTATAAAGTTTAAAAAGATAAATACAGCAACAACAGCAACGGTTAATGTAACAAAACCGCTAGTATCGGTACTCCTTGGGACATTTCCTTCATTTCTAGCATCTTCTATCTTTTTGGAGGTGGGTTCTTCGGTCTTTTCCATATCATCAGCCATAGATAACCCTCCTTTTTACAATTATAGGTAAAAAATTGTTAATAATTTAAATTTGGGTATCATCTGTTTTTAATCTTGGAGAAAAATATGGAAAAAACAAAACAGAAGATGACACTTACTACAAAGGTTGTGCTGGGGATGGTGCTTGGTATCCTTTTGGGACTTGCTATTAATTACAGTGGGTTAAATACTCCTGATAGTTTCGTCAATATATATGTAGTAGATGGTCTATTTCATATCATGGGTACGATGTTTATAACAGCTCTTAAAATGCTTGTAGTGCCGTTGGTTCTTTTTTCACTTATTAGTGGAGTTTTAGGTATTGGAGATATAAAAGCTCTTGGAAAAGTTGGTGCAAAATCTTTTGCTCTTTATATGCTTACAACTGCCATCGCTATAACTTTAGCTATATCTATCGCAGTTGCAAGTGGTATCGGAGATGGTGCAAATCTTACAACTACTTCTACATTTGAAGCCAAAGAGGCTCCACCTCTAAGCTCTGTACTTATAGATATAATTCCATCAAATATCATAGATTCAATGGCAAATGGAAATATGCTTCAAATTATCTTTTTCTCTATTTTACTTGGTATCTCTATCTTAATGGTCGGGAAAAAAGCAGAACCAATCGTTCGTGGTGTTGAAATTATGAATGATGTGATGATGAATATGGTAAATATTATCATGGCAGTATCACCTTATGCGGTATTTGCTTTGATTGCTAAAGCTATCTCTAGTCTAGGCTTTGATCTTCTTGCAAGTCTTGCTGGATATGTTACAGTTCTTATCATTGCACTTTTGATTCATCTGCTTGTGACATTGATGGGGCTTTTAAAGATATTTACAGGACTTAGTCCAAAGATATTTTTGGCAAAGATGCGAAGTGTTCAAGTTTTTGCTTTTAGTACATCTAGTTCAAATGCAACTATCCCAGTAACTCTAAAAACAGTAACAGATAAACTAGGAGTAAATAATTCAGTTGGTTCTTTTACAGTACCCTTTGGTGCAACAATCAACATGGATGGTACAGCTATCATGCAAGGAGTGGCAACTGTATTTATAGCAAATGCTTATGGAGTTGAACTAGGAATCACAGGCTATCTGACAGTTATCCTGATGAGTGTATTAGCCTCTATTGGTACTGCTGGAGTTCCAGGAGTTGGACTTATCATGCTCTCAATGGTATTTGTACAAGTTGGGCTTCCGATAGAGGGTATTGGCTTGATACTTGGTGTTGATAGATTGCTTGATATGGTGAGAACCGCTGTAAATGTCAGTGGAGATGCAACGGTTTCTGTAATCGTTGCTAAAAGTGAAGGTAAGTTTGATACATCTGTTTATAATGATCCAAAAGCCGGTATTGTTACAAGTAGTGATATGCATATAGATGAAGATGTTGAAAAAGAGTTTGCAAAATTGACTGAGGATGTTCACGAGAGGAAGTGAGAGTAATATTTTGAGCAATCTAAGTTTTTCTAGTTTGATTAGCACATCATTTATAGATTTTTCATCTAGAAAAATTTCATATAGCAACATTCAATCCAAATAAAGGTCTTGCCTCTCCAGATTCAGTAAGTGCAACAGATGTTTTTTGTAGTTGAGCCAAGGTTGTATTGGAGCTATCTTTAAAATCAAAATTGCCATCTATTGCACTGAGTGACAATGCACCTATTCCCGCTTCTTTTAGTGTGATGGTTCGATCATCTTCGGCTGTTTTGAACCAGAGTTTTAAGCTTTTAAAGGCAGAGTCATTTTCATCAATCCATCCATTTTTATCTTCGTCAAGTTCTGCAAGTTCTATAAAACCGTCACCTGATTTTGGACCGAAAAGTTCACTTCCGTCATTGACTTTACCATCATTGTTCTTATCAAGTGTCAAAAATCCGTTGTTATCTGCAAGATAGGGGATATGTTCTATATCATTACCTTTGATAAGGTCAAAATCAAATCGCCCTTGACCGATGGGAGAACTTCCATCAAGTGATATAACAAGTGGATCACTCAGTGCATCTCCTGCACGAAATGCACTACTTTGTGTCAGGCTGAATTCTCTATGAAACTGTATGTTTAATGAGAAATCTATCTCTCTCCCATCTTCTGTCATGACTTTGCCAGATGAACTGATATTAAGTGATTGCTCTTCGTTTAGAGTGTATGAGTTTATTATTTCCAAACCCCATCCTACTTGTTTTTCTCCATTTATATTAAATTTTTGTTGTTTTAGTGATGATGAGCTTTCAGAGCTAAAGGAACTCATTGACATTTTTTGCCCTGTAAGTTCTTCTAGTATTGCCACAGTTGTACGAAGTTTTGCATTGAGATTTCCATCCTCTTGATTTTCGGATAATTCTGATGGGGAATTGATGTTGGCAGTTTTTTCAAAGCGTATTGTTTGACTTGTCTCTTCTTGTTTTGAATAGTGCATTGTAGAAAGATTATTTATGATTGAAGATGCTATTTTCATAATGAGCCTTTTAGTATTTGCTATACAAATAAAATCGGTTTCTTTTAAGAACTATATAGTTAAATCATATTCAGAAATGTTTAATTGTCTTTATCTGTAACATATTGTGATGTGTATAGAGTTATCCTTAATCAAATAATGTGTAAAATAGTCAAATGATATTAATGATAGATAATTACGACAGTTTTACTTACAA
>JAMONX010000096.1 GCA_027066435.1 Campylobacterales bacterium | reverse complement strand
GAGGCAATGCTTTAGCTTTGTACAATTTTTTAGCGGAACAAATTTCTAAAGAGATTATGAGTTTTATCATAAAGTTAATCGGTAGAAATATCAGTGAAAATAATATTTCAAGTAGTGTGGTAATCAAATGAAAAACAGTATTATAGTTCAAGATACTAATATAAAAATCAATCAATTTAATAAAGATGATTATTTATCATTAACAGATATTGCTAGATACAAAGATATTAAAAGAAGTGATTATATATTACAAAATTGGATGAGATCCAAAGATACCATAGAATTTCTAGGTTTATGGGAGAGAATAAATAATAAAAATTTTAATTCCATCGAATTCGATGGAATTAAAAATCAAGCAGGTATAAATAGTTTTATACTTACTCCGAAACAATGGATAAATACTACCAATGCTATAGGCATCATAAGTAAAGCAGGTAGATATGGAGGGACTTATGCTCATAAAGATATAGCATTTGAGTTTGCTAGTTGGATAAGTGCAGAGTTTAAGCTTTTTCTTATAAAAGAGTTTCAAAGACTTAAAGATAATGAAATAGAAAAGCAGCAACTAGGTTGGGATATAAAACGAACGATAGTAAAAATGAACTATCATATTCATACAGATGCTATAAAAAACAATCTTATTCCTCCAAATATATTGATAGAAAAAATCAATTTTATATATGCTTCCGAGGCTGATTTATTAAATATTGCACTATTTGGATTAACCGCAAAACAATGGAGAGAATTAAATCTAGAAAAAAAAGGAAATATTCGTGATTATGCAAGTGTAGAACAGCTTGTAGTTTTAGCAAACTTAGAAAGTTTAAATGCAGAGTTTATAAAACAAAACCTAAGTCCACAAAAAAGATTAGAAAAACTAAATACTATAGCCATAGAACAACTAAAATTACTATTAAAATATGCTCAAGGCAAGATAAATGAATAAATCTAAAATACTATTAATTAGTGGCGGAGGTCATTGTAAATTGGTTATTGATGTTACTGAGCAAGAAGAGAGATATACTATTGCAGGGATTATTGATAAAAAAGAGCTTATAGGTAAATATGAGGAAATATTCAAAGCTATAGAATCAAAAGATATCAAACCTAAACAAGGAATTTTTTACAATGGTCAAATATTTGATGCATATACTTTTATAAGCGATATCATCAAAAGTGCCAAAAAATCAATCATACTCATAGATAACTATATCGATGAAAGTACTCTAACAATTTTATCAAAAAGAGATAAAATAGGAGCAAGTCTCAAAGATCTTGGAAAAAAATGGTTTGCTTTTTCAAAGATGGATATAGAATCTTTTGAGATGATAGGGAGATTGAAATGAGTTTTGCACTTTTTGGAGGCAATGCTTTAGATAAAGAGACTCTCAAAGAGTGGATAAAAAATTCAAATCACATGATGAGTTTAGATGAAATAGCAAACGAACATCTAAAGAGTATAAACTCTAGTTGGGATTATTATATAGATGATAGACATGATTTTAGTGATATATCACAAGAAAATATTATCAAATTTATAGAAAAAATAGAAAAAAACCTTGATAAAACTTTTTATGATGATCCACTTACCATACTCAAAAAGTATGAACTTATCAAAGATAATAGATTAACTTTTGGAGCATATCTGCTATTTACCTCAAATAATTCGGCGCTTACAGCTTTTCAAATAGGTAGATTTAAAGATGATATAACCATCATAGACAATATAGACATCAACACAAATCTTTTCGATCAGATAGAGATAGCTATAGAGTTTATAAAAAAGCATCTTATGAGGGAGTTTATCATCACAGGAGAACCACAAAGAACAGTAAGATACGACTATCCACTAGAAGCTATAAGAGAGATAGTTATAAATATGATAGTTCATCGAGACTATAGAGATAGTGGTAACTCTATCATAA
>JAMONX010000095.1 GCA_027066435.1 Campylobacterales bacterium | reverse complement strand
TGGCAGCACTTGTGGCAAATGGCACAACTAGAGTTCATAGAATCTATCATTTAGATCGTGGTTATGTAGGATTGGAGAAAAAATTGCAAGCTCTTGGGGCCAAAGTTAAGAGGCTTAAAGAGTAGTTGTGTGTACAAATAAACTTTAAACCTATTTTTGGATAAAATGAATGAAATAAATATAATATATAAGCGAATATTAAAATGGATAATCAAGTTAAATGTAAAACAAGAGTTGCAGATCACGGAGAAGTATTTACAGCACAAAGAGAAGTAAATGCTATGCTTGATTTAGTTAAGCAAGAAACTCTGCGAATAGATTCAAGATTTTTAGAACCTGCTTGTGGTTCTGGTAATTTTTTAGTTGAAGTTTTAAATAGGAAGCTTGAAGTTGTTAAGAGTAAGTATAAAAAAAGTCAATTAGAGTATGAAAAATATTTGATAATAGCAATCTCTAGTATCTACGGTGTTGATATTTTAGAAGACAATATACAAGAGTGTAGGCAAAGGCTTTATGAGATTTTTGATACTGAGTATTCAAGTATCTACAAGAAAAAATGTAAAGGTAATGTTAGAGAAAGTGTAAAATTTATTTTAGATAAAAATATTATTTTGGGAGATGCTTTAACTCTTACAAGAATAGAAAGTAAAGAGCCTATTATTTTTTCTGAGTGGTCGGCTGTAAATAATAATATGATAAAAAGAAGAGACTATACACTTGCTGAACTATTAGCACAACAACCACAAGAAGAAAACACACTTTTTTCAGATTTACACGAAGAGATATTTATCCCTACACCCATAAAAGAGCACCCTCTCATCCATTTTTTAAAGTTGGCTCAAAATGATTGATTTAAATTATAATCCTGATGTATTAACCTGTTTAGCAAATCTTAGCAATGATGAAGTATTTACACCGCCAACTTTAGCAAATGATATTTTAGACTTATTACCAAAAGAGATATGGAGCGATAAAACTGCAACTTTTCTTGACCCTGTGTCAAAGTCAGGTATATTTTTAAGAGAGATTACACAAAGATTGACGATAGGACTTGAAAACGAGATACCAAACTTACAAGAGCGAATAAACCATATACTTAAAAATCAAGTTTATGGCATAGGCATTACAGAACTTACATCACTGTTATCACGAAGAAGTGTATATTGCTCAAAAACTGCAAATGGAAAGTATTCTATTTGTAGTGAGTTTGATGATATTCAAGGTAATATTATCTATGATAGAATTGAACACACTTGGAAAAATGGTAAGTGTAGTTTTTGTGGTGCTAGTGAAGAAGTATATAGCAGAGATGAAGAGCTAGAATCTCATGCTTATAAATTTATACATACGAAAAATCCAGAGGAGTTATTTAATATGAAGTTTGATGTTATTATAGGTAATCCACCTTATCAGATGAGTGATGGAGGTTTCGGGAAAAGTGCTAAACCTATTTATCACAAATTTGTTCAACAAGCTAAAAAATTAAATCCTAGATATTTAACAATGATTATTCCTGCTCGTTGGTATGCAGGTGGTAAAGGGCTTGATGAATTTAGAGAGGAAATGTTAAATGATAATAGAATTAAAGAAATTCATGATTTTCCTGAAACATCAGATTGTTTTCCTGGATTAAATATTAGAGGTGGAATATGTTATTTCTTATGGTCTAAAGAACATAGTGGAGATTGTAAAATAACTACTCATAAGGCAAATAAAACTACTACTCCAGTTACTCGCCCATTATTAGAAAAAGATACCGAGGTTTTTATAAGATATAATGAAGCTATATAGATTTGGAGATAATGGCTTTATAAATAAACAACAAATAGAAAAAAATATTGACTTAGCAAATGAATATAAAATCTTAGTTCCTAAAGCTAGTCCAGGTGGAGATTCTTATCCTCATTCTATTTTAAGCAAACCAATCATATCTGCACCACAATCTTGTTGTACAGAAACATATATTGTTATTGGTTCATTCCAATCAGAAGAAATATCTAAGAGAGTTGCAACTTATATTTCTACAAGATTTTTTAGATTTTTGATTTTACTTACAAAAAGCACTCAAGATGTTGCTAAAAAAGTTTATACATTTGTTCCAATGCAAAATTTTAATGAATCATGGACGGATGAGAAACTATATAAAAAATATGGATTAAATGAAGAAGAAATTAAATTTATAGAATCTATGATAAGACCTATGGAACTATCTAATGAGTAGTGAATTCTTTCCACAAAACCCTACTATTTATATATATTTAATTGATATTGTAGAGAGGAGATAGTGGAAAAAATATTTAATTTTGAAAATCCAAATTTGTGGAGTCATCATACAGAATCAATTATGAATAAATATATAGATGAAAGAATATTAAAAGAACTTTTTGAACTTGCTAATAAAGATTATAGATGTATTGAGATTGAAGATATTTATAAATTTACAACAAATAATATTTTTACAGATATTGAGGAATATATAAGACAAAATAATTGTTATATTATTTTATATCATGGAACAGCAACTAATAGTATAAAATCATATTTAGACAAAGGGCTTTATATCTTAAATAGTGATGAAAAAAATAAATATGCAAGAGAATTATTTAATCAACAAGAATTTCCTGAATTAACTGATGATAAATTTAATACAGCAATAAAAGAACACCTTAATTACTTAGGTATGGAATACAGAGAAAAAAGAATATCCTTTATGACTCACAAGCAACACTTACTTGAAAATGAAACACATTACTTAGTTTATGGAAGTGAATATATATTTATCTTAGCTCAAAGATTGGGATATCAATCTATATTAAAACAAAAACTAAAACCCACTTTATTAACTTGCAAAGTGCCTTTAAAATTATTGAATAATGAATTTATGGAGATGGTTATTACAAATATTATAGTTAAATATGTAGAAAATATTATATATCCAGAAGAAATATATAAAAATGATGCAGAGATATATATAAATTCAAATCTTGAAGCTAGGTATATTATAAAATATGAACATCCTAAAAATATTATATCTACTAAGTTCTTATGAAATAAAAAGGTAAAACTAAAATGAATAATATTGTTAAATCAAACTATAACAACCTAAAAGATGAGATTACAAAGCTACTACTTACAAGTAGAGAAAAAGCATACAAGTCAGTTAACACTATTCTTGTAGGAACTTATTGGCACATAGGAAGATATATAGTTGAGTTTGAACAACATGGTGAAGATAAAGCAACATACGGTGGGGAATTACTTGTAAAACTATCTAAAGAATTAACTATCGAATATGGAAAAGGTTTTAGTAGATCAAATTTAACATATATGAGAAAACTTTATATAGCATTTCCAAAAAGCGAGACACTGTCTCACAAATTGAGTTGGAGTCATTATTTTGAATTATTAAAAACTGATGATAAACTTGAAATGAATTTTTATCTTAAACAGTGTGAAAAAGAAAATTGGAGTGTAAGAGAATTAAAACGACAGATGAAAAGTATGTTGTTTCATAGAATAGCATTAAGTGCAGATAAAAAAGGTGTTCTTGAACTATCTCAAAAAGGTCAAAATATTGCAAAAGCACAAGATATTATTAAAGACCCGTATGTTTTAGAATTTTTAGATATTCCACATACAAAATGCTACCTAGAGGGGGAGCTTGAAGAGAAAATTATCCAAAATCTTCAAGTATTTTTACTAGAGATTGGTAAAGGGTTTGCTTTTATTGGTCATCAATATAAAATCAATATTGGTAGTCGTCATTTCTTTGTGGATTTGGTGTTTTATCATAGGATTTTAAAATGCTTTGTATTGATAGATTTAAAAAAAGGAGGAGTAGAACATAATGACATAGGGCAGATGAACCTTTATCTTAACTACTTTAAAAAAGAGGAAAATGTAGAGGGAGACAATGAACCTATCGGTATTGTACTTGGAGCTTATAAAGATAATATCCTTGTAGAGTATGCAACTCAAAATATAAGCAATCAACTTTTTGTGAGTAAGTATCAACTTTTTCTTCCTGAAAAAGAGAAGCTAATAGATGAATTAAATAAAATACTGGACAATGAAAATGAGTGATTTTTTTCCACAAAGACCTAAACAAAACCCTACTATTTATGTATATGAAATAATAGGTGCAAAAAATAGAGAGGGGCTTCTAAAGATTGGTTTTACTTCTCGTAATGCTAGTGATAGAATAAAAGAACAGTTAGGTACAAGTGGATTAAAATATAAAATAGTTTTGGAGCAATCAGCTATCAGAAATGATGGTAGCACTTTTTTAGACCATGAGGTTCATAAGTATTTAAAAAAACAAAATATCAATAATCCTGATGGAGAGTGGTTTGAGTGTAGTATTGATGATGTTATAGTTGCTATATTAGCCATAAAAAATGGTGCCCAAAATGTAGAAAATAGAACACTAGATTTTAAAATGCGACCTGAGCAATCAGAAGCAGTCGATAAAACTATAAATTATTTTAAAACTTTTAAAACAGAAAATCCTGATAGCATACCACACTTTTTATGGAATGCTAAGATGAGGTTTGGAAAGACTTTTGCCTCTTATCAGTTAGCTAAAAAGATGAACTGGAAAAAGGTATTAGTTTTAACATTTAAACCTGCTGTGCAAAGTGCATGGAGAGAAGATTTATCAACACATTTAGATTTTGAGGGGTGGCAATTTGTATCTAAAGGTGGTTTAGAATTTAAAGACACTAATCCAGATAATCCCATAGTTTGCTTTGGCTCATTTCAAGATTACTTAGGTAGAAACAGTTCAACAGGTGGAATTAAAACAAAAAATGAATGGGTTCATTCTACTAATTGGGATTGTGTGATTTTTGATGAGTATCACTATGGAGCTTGGAGAGAGAATGCAAAAGAGTTATTTGAAGAGGAAGATAAAAAAGAATTAAAAGCTAGTGAGGGAGAGGGGCTTGAATATTTTGATGAAGATATTTTACCTATAACTACTAATGCTTTTTTATATCTTTCAGGTACTCCTTTTCGTGCTTTAGAATCAGGCGAGTTTATAGAAGAACAGATATTTAACTGGACTTACTCTGATGAACAAAAAGCAAAAGAAGAATGGAGGGGCGATAATAACCCTTATGCTTCACTTCCTAGAATGGTTATGCTTACTTATCAAATGCCAGATGTAATTAAAGATATAGCTATAGGTGGAGAGTATAACGAGTTTGATTTAAATATCTTTTTTGCAGCAAAAGGCGAAGAAGATGAAGCAAGGTTTGTCTATGAAGATGAAGTACAAAAGTGGTTAGATTTAATTCGTGGTGCATTTCTTGAAACAACACTAGACAATCTAAAATTAGGGGCTAAAAAACCGCCTATGCCATTTTCAGATGCAAGACTATTAAATGTGTTATCTCATACATTTTGGTTTTTACCTACTGTGGCTTCTTGCTTTGCTATGAAAAATTTAATGAGTAAAAAACAAAATACTTACTACCAAGACTACAATATCATAGTTGCAGCAGGTACAAAAGCAGGGATAGGTGTAGAGGCTTTACCACCCGTATTAAAAGCTATGGAAAACCCACTAAAAACAAAAACAATAACTCTATCTTGTGGAAAATTAACAACTGGAGTTTCAGTTAAACCTTGGTCTGGTATATTTATGCTTAGAAACTCTTCAAGTCCTGAAACATATTTTCAAGCGGCTTTTCGTGTTCAAACTCCTTGGATAATTGATAATGTTGATGGCTTGTCTCCAAACAAAAAAGAGATTATGAAAAAAGAGTGTTATGTTTTTGATTTTGCACCAAACAGAGCATTGAGTCAAGTTGCTGAATATGGCTGTCGTTTAAATTTAGGTAGTACAAATCCTGAATCAAAAGTAGCAGAATTTATACACTTTTTACCAATCCTTGCTTATGATGGTAGTTCAATGAAGCAAATTGATGCCGCAGGTGTTTTAGATATAGCCATGAGTGGAACAACAGCTACACTACTAGCTCGTAGGTGGGAAAGTGCATTATTGGTTAATGTTGATAATGAAACACTACAGAGAATTATGAAAGATGAAAATGCACTTGAAGCCCTTATGAGCATTGAGGGGTTTAGAACATTAAATCAAGATATAGAAACAATCATCAATAAATCCGAATCAGTTAAAAAAGCTAAAAAAGAAGCAAATGAAGAAGAGCTAACAAAAAAAGAGAAGAAAAAACTCTCAGATGAAGAAAAAGAGTATAAAAGTCTTAGAAAACAGATACAAGAAAAGCTTATAAAGTTTGCCACGAGAATACCTGTGTTTATGTATCTAACAGATTATCGTGAGAGAAGTTTAAAAGATGTCATCACTCAACTAGAACCTGCTTTATTTAAAAAGGTGACGGGCTTATCTGTAAAGGATTTTGAACTCTTAGTTAGCTTAAATGTTTTCAATAGCTCATTGATGAACGATGCAGTTTATAAATTTAAAAGATATGAAGATGCTAGTTTAGAATATGTAGGATTTAATAAACATAAAGATGATGATGTTGGGCTTTATGATACGGTTTTGAGTAGTGATGATTATAGTTTGAGTTTTGAGAATGAAGTTAGATAATTTAAAACACAATTATATATCTTTTAAAGCAAAAGTAAGATTATTTATATCTGTAAAAATGCTTAATGTCGCAGAATCTAAAAATAGTTTATTACATAAAATTATTTTAAAAATAAAGCCATTAAAGCCAATACTAATGGACTTTAATAATAAAAGAAAAAAGCAAAGAGAAGATGCAAAAAAGAAATTATCTGAAAAAAAAATACCAGATAGTATAAAAATTAATTTATCATCTATTGTTTTTGCAATTCCATTTGAATATGAACATTTTGATGATATAGAATTAATCTTAAATAAGCTTAATACAGAAGATGAAAGAACATATAAAAGTATTCATAATATTATAAAAAACAAAGATAATAAAGACTTTAGATGTATCATGTCTTTTGGAATTATCGGAGGTAAAAAAGGAAGATTTAGTTTTAGAATAAAACCAATAGAAAATATACCAAAAAATGTCTATAGTATAGAATTATCCTATAGACGAGTAATGCCATCATTCGCTATATTGATATTTAAATTCAATTTATTAGATTCTGTAACAGAAGAGATAAATAACTTACAATGTAAAGAATATTTATCAACCATTATATTTAAAGATTTTTTTCCAATATCCAAACTTCCGTATAACTATAGTACTAGTTGGGGACAAGAAACAAAAAAAGCTATCGACAAGTATAAAGATACAATAAAAATAGATATTGAGCAATGGATAATAAATACGTTTAAGTTAACAAAAAATATTCTAGGAAGTTCATTTTTTATTGATGAATTTCAAATAAATGGTAATCCGACTAATAAAAGTGAATTAAAACAATGGCTTCAAGATAATAGAAATTGGTTAAATGATTATGATTTTGGTTGCCCACAATTTTATGTAAAGGAAAATTTCTATACTCATTATTCATCAAATACAATTATTGGACTAGAACCATATTCTATAAAAACTAATAATAGTACAATTGGTAAAAACATAAATGATGATATTTTATCACGAGTAATTGTAAAAAGTATACAATCAACACTTAATAAGCATACCAAAAAAATTGAAAATATTAAAGCAAAAGTTTTTAAAAATATATATAAATCTAGTTTTAAAATATTAAATACCAATTTATCAATTAACGATTTAACAATAACTATGATTTTACTAGATAGATTAGAAGAAGAATTAAAACAAAATAAAAAAGATATTAAAAGTAGTATATCAGAAATAGGAAAACCTGTAAATATATTTAATGATAACGAAGAAAATAATCCGTCTACTAGAATGATTAAAGATATATTTACTAGATTAAAAGAAGCAAGAAAAGAACTTAAAATATTAGATAAAGGGATAAATAAAATTTTATCTACTGCTAATACAAGAGCGATACTTGTTTTAACAATTGTTATGGCAGTTTTAACGGTACTTGGAGTTTGTATAACAATTATTTCATATTTCATAATGAAATAGGAGTTGAAATAAATGATTAGTATTTTCTGCTAAAATTCAAAGGATAGAATTAAAATGAATAAAAATTTAACAATACAAACAACAGCCCAATTCTTAATCTATAAATCAGACAATCAAGATATAAAAGTAGATGTACTCTTATATAATGAAAATATATGGCTTACTCAAGAACAAATGGCACAATTATTTGGTAAGGCAAAATCAACTATAAACGAACATATAAAAAATATTTTTAAAGATGGAGAGCTTATAGAATCGGAAGTTATACAGAAATTCGGAATTTCCGAATTTCAGAAAAAAGTACCAAATTATTATAATCTTGATACTATTATTTCAGTTGGATATAGAGTAAAATCAATCCAAGGTGTAAGATTTAGACAATGGGCAACTAAAAGGCTACAAGAGTATATAATCAAAGGTTTTACAATGGATGATGAAAGGCTTAAAAATCCTGAACAACCATTTGGAAAAGATTATTTTAAAGAACAATTAGAACGAATAAAAGATATCCGCTCTAGTGAGAGAAGATTTTATCAGCAAATTACAGATATTTATAGTGAATGTAGTATTGATTATGATAAAAATTCACAATATACAAAAGATTTTTTTGCTACTGTTCAAAATAAACTACACTGGGCTATCACAAAACAAACTGCATCAGAAATAATATATTCAAGAGCAAATCATGAAAAAAACAATATGGGATTAACTACTTGGAAAAATGCACCAATAGGAAGAATAAGGAAAACTGATGTTGTCGTAGCTAAAAATTATCTACAAGAAAAAGAGTTGAAAACATTAAATAGAATTGTAACTATGTATCTTGACTATGCAGAACATCAAGCAGAAAAACAAATCCCAATGACTATGAATGATTGGAGTAAAAAGCTTAATACTTTTTTAGAGTTCAATGAACATAATATTTTACAAAATGCTGGAAAAGTTACAGCTAAAATAGCTAAAGAGTTTGCTATAAGTGAGTTTGAACAATATAAAGTTATACAAAATAAATCATATCAAAGTGATTTTGATATACTGCTTGAAGCATTAGATAAAGATGGAATGTGAACTAAAACACACAACAAGTACTAGCACCAAACAGCAAGGCTATCGGTGAAGATAGTCGCTACCTAAAATTAAGAGATGAAAATCTTACTTTTTTTGAGATTATTAAGGTGATGATTGTGAAGGCGATTATAGATAGTGGCAAATTTAAACTCCAAATAGGGAGTTTAAGGTGGAGATGTGTATACTTTTTGTAAAAACTAAATGAGAGAAGTTAGAGTATGAGCAGAGTTACTAAGTATCTATTGAGTACCTTTTTT
>JAMONX010000094.1 GCA_027066435.1 Campylobacterales bacterium | reverse complement strand
CAAAAGCTTATCGTTATGGTATAGAACTAGATGGTAATAGTTATAATATAAATGGGCTAAAGCTTATGTTCTCTTATCTTATAGCTAAAGGAGAAGATGAGAAGAGTTTAAATGAGGTAGATATCACAGTAAGTTATCTTCTAGATGCAAATCTCTCTTTTGATCTTATTTATAGCAATGTAACAGATGAAATCAATATTAACTCTTTTGAAAATATGAGATTTTTTATAAATTATAATTTTTAAGTGATCACTTTAACCACCCAATAAACACACTTTTTCCCTTTTTTCTCAAACGAAAACCCTTCAGCTTCTAGTAGTGCCATCTGCTCATCAGGTGCATTTGGATATCTTGGTTTTAACTCTCTCTTACTTCCCAAAGTTCGCCACCAAGGGGTGTCATCATCCTCATCTTCCTCTATAGCTCTTGCTACAATATTCATAAAAATACCAACACTATAAGGACAAGCAATATCTACTTTATGCTTTTTTGCTAAAACAGCACATAGCTCTTTTGTACTCATCACTTCACCCTTAGGTATACTTCTCATCACCTCTCTTATCTCTAAAGGAGATGGAATCACTTGCATACCCTCTCCCCAAGTTTTTACCATATCTGGAGCGATTGGCTTTATGGTAGGATGATCTGGATATGAGTAGCGCATCTGCTCTTGGTAAGTTTTTTTTGCCATTTTCTACTCCTCTATCGGTATATAGATCTTTGTTTTTAAATTCTCAGGCTTTGTTCGTCTAGGATCACGGTTGAGATATCTCTCAAAAGGTGGTCTATCTGCCATTGTTAACTCATGTTCTATCATGTATTGTACCATATCGGCATAAACTTTTTTTAGCCCCTCATAACTTCCACGATGCAGGTAGTAGAGATGTTTTCCACCCTCTATGGATTTTGCTACTATTTCACCTTTTGGCCCAACACTTTTATCATCATAACGAAGCTCATTAGATGGCGTTGTATTTGGGTCATCATACCCTATACAGCATTGCATCTTTGCCAAGTAGATTTTTTTTATGTTTAATCTTCTGCTTATATGCAAAAGCCATCAAAACTCCAAATGCCTCACCAGCACTCACCATATAGTCTCCCATTTTTCGCACACAAAGCACTTCAACTTTTTCAAAATCAACTATCTTTGGCTCTATCATGATATCTCCTTTTCTCTGTTTTATCTTTTTTGAAAACTCTTTAGGAGAGAGGTTAAAACGCATCTTAAAAGCTTTTGCAAATGAAGCATGAGTTTCATATCCACTTTTTAGAGCTATATTTATGATACTCTCGTCGCTTCTTAGTTTTAAAGAGCTCTCTTGCAACCTTACTAAGCGGATATACTCACCCATGCTTATACCTACAATAGAGTGAAAAACTCTATGAAAATGGTACTTAGAAAATCTAGCAACCTTTGAGCGAAGCTCAACACTCAAATCATTTCCATAGTGCTTATCTATATGGTATATAACTCTATAAACTGCTTGAAGATACTCATCTTTTGTGGTCTTTTTCATCTACTATCCTAAATGTGCTCTTGTTGTAATTATATAACGATTAGTGGTTAAAAACTACTATTTAGTTGCTAAGTTTATAAAAGGTAGTTTCTTATTTTTTATGAGTAGCTCCTATAATTTTTTATAAAAAGAGAGATAGTGTGAAAAAAGTACAAATCCAAAACAAAAAATTCTTATCAATGCATCTACTCTTATAAGAGAGGACGAGTTTCTCCAATTTTCATTATCCATAGTGATTTTTCAGAAAAACCTCCATTAACTCCAGCTTTTTTAAATCGCTTTGGTGGCTCCCATGTCGGTTCATCTGATAAACTGCTAATCGTACCCCAATGTGAGGCTATTAACCTTTTTGCATTGACCTCATTTCCAATGGTAACTGCCTCTTTAGGGGTGATATGTGACATCCACATCAACTCTCTAGGCTCATAAGCTCCTATGGGTAAAATTGCATAATCAAATGAATCGTATTGTTTACCAATTTTACTAAATATCGTATCTGAATATCCAGTATCTCCAACAAATAAGATTTTATTTTTGGGGCTTATTATCGCCCATGATGACCACAATGTATGATCACGATCATCAATACTTCGTGCAGAGTCATGAACAGCAGGTAGTGAAGTTAGCTCTATCTCACCAACAGATGCAGACTCTCCCCAATCTAATTCAGTTACATTGACATATCCTCTCTTGATAAAAAAATCTTTTAAGCCCAAAGGAACAAGAACATGGATTTTATTTTTATTTTTTAAACGATTTACAGTTTCATCATCTAAGTGATCATAATGATTATGTGAAACAATCACAATATCTATAGCAGGCAACTTATCCAAGGAGATACCAAAATCTACAAATCTTCTTGGACCTGCCCAAGAGACTGGACTAGCAAACTCCGTTAAAAATGGGTCTGTCAAAATTGTCTTTCCTGATACTTTTATTAGAAAACTAGCATGACCTAACCAAGTGATACTATCCCCTTCAATAGAGTTTAGAAGATGAATAGATTCTGATTTAGAGAGTACATGTCCATCAGGAATATCGGGAGTAAAAATAGACCCCCAAAATCTACGAAGATAAAAAAGCACCCCTTTTGAAGAGGCAGTTTCTACAAAAGGGTGATTTTGAAAGCCATCAGTAGTGTGATGTTTAGGGCTATTTTCCATTATTGTTTTATCTTGAGATGATATAGTAGCATATGCAAAAGATGCTATTAGAAACAGTAGCATGATGGCGATAATCTTTTTGATATGTTTCATTTTAAAACCTTTTGATAATTATTTATTCACAGGTTTATTTTATCATCAAATAATAGCGATGTCATTCACATAGGTTACTTTTTTTAAGTTTTTTTAATCTACTTAGTGATTGAGGAGCTATTCCAAGTAGCGTTGCTATGTGATATTGTGGTACTTTGTCTAGTAAATAGGGTGTTTTTGCCATAAACTCTTCAAACCGTTGAGAAGCTGTTTTCTCCAATTTATCCACCATGACATTGTGTACATAAGAGTATGCCTCTTCAGCCATCAGTCGTGCAAATCTTTCACACATATGTGAATGTTGATATAAAAATTGTAGATCATGGTAATTTATAGAGAATAACTCACAATCTTCTAACACTTCAAAGCTGATTTTTGAACTCTTTTTATTGATAAAACTATCATAATCTACAACATATCTATTAATCATTTGAGAATGATGATCATTGAAACAAATATTTTTTGTATAATCTTTACCATTTTCATCAATGAAGTAACCTCTTATGATACCACTATTGATGAACATTAACTTTGTACAAATATCACCGACACAGTGAATAATTTCACCTCTTTTATGATGGGACTTTGTAAGTTTTGATGTAAAAAGTAGCCATTCATCATCTGAAAAAGAGACATATTTATCTATAAAATTTTTATAATTGCTATACATTAGTACTCCATGTGCATCAATGTTTTTTATTGTCATATTTCTGGTTAGTCGCTTTATGGTTTGCTCTTCTTTGTAAGTTTAGAAACCATTTACACTAACAAAAAAGCTATATGTCTTGCTGAGATTTTAAAAAACTCTATCTCATCATAACGAAGTGCTACCTCATCAAAAGTTTTTTTAGCATAATCTTGCTCTTTCTCTTGCAAATTTGATCTCCTTTGGTTCTCTGTGCTCACAAGAGGGGTAACTTATCTCTACACTTTTTTGTAAGTTTAGAAACTACCAACTCATAAGAGTGATCAATCAACTCAAAAAATAGCTCATCATCTACATCACCATTAGCTGTAATTGTGTTCCAGTGTTTTTTGTTCATATGATATCCTGCTCTAATAGAAGCATAAATACTTCTAAGTTCTAGTGCATAAACAGGATTACATTTTAGATTTACTTCTAGTGGTAACTCCTCTGTTGTGAGTGCAAACATCTTATCCATCACACGATACACTCGCACCTTCTCATCAAAAGGATAATCATAAGATGCTCCCTTTTTAGAGAGCAGGTACTTATCTAATTTGGTAAAATTCATGACACATTTTGTGCAAAAGCTAAGATATAGCCGCTAGGGTCTTTAACATAAAACTCTCGCATACCATATCCTGTTGTCTCTATATCTTTATGGATTTCTACATGATCTTTTACACTATCGTGTAGTGCATCTACATCTTCTACCTCGATATAAAATGATGCTGAAGAGCCTAAAGTATCGAAAAAGTCTCCAACATCTTCTTTAAAACTATCAACTCTTTGAAACATTATGCCAACTTCGCCATTCATAACATTTGCCCAGATATACTCTTTAGCATCTACTAGTTTATCATTTACAAAAGATTCATCCTCACCAACTGCCATAGAAAGTTTAAATCCAAAATTATCTACATAATACTCTACCGATTTTCGCACATCTTTTACTGCCATGTTTGGTGTTAGTTGTTTCATATTTTGCTCCTATTTATGATTTTAACAAATTATAACAAAATTAAGATATTTATGTATTGTACAAAATAGACATCAGTTTTGAGCTTGGATTTACACCTGTTAGCTTTTTAAAATTCCTATTAAAGTGAGCCTGATCAAAGTAGCCTTTCTCAATTGCTTTTTGTGAAAGGTTTTCTATGCCCTCTTTACTAAGTAGTTTATGAGTATCGTAAAATCTTACAATAACAGAAAACTTTTTTGGTGTAACTCCCACATAAGAGATAAAAAGCCTCTCTAGCTTTTTTTGATGAATACCAACTTTTTTACATAAATCATAAATGCTAACATTTCCACATGATAGTTTGATATATGGTTTTGGATTTTTTATGATTATAGTATAATCAATTTATGAAAATATTTTTACCTATTTTATTATTAGTCGCAAGTATATATACAAAAGATAAAAAATGAGACAAATAACTCTTATCCGTCATGCCAAAGTAGATATAGACGATACTCAAAAAATAGATATAGATTCACTGCAAAAGTGGGTAGAGTTGTATGACCAAGCAGATATACTTGATAAAAGCAGACCAGATAATGAGGTTATAAATATAGCAAATCAAGCAGATATCATTTTAACAAGCAACCTTAAACGAGCTATTGATTCTGCTAAAAGACTTAGCGTCGATATCTATGATAAAAACTCTCTATTTAACGAGTCAAAAATCCCAAAAATCAACATACCTCTTTTAAAATTAACTCCTAAAAAATGGCTAGTAGTATTAAGAGTGCTATCATTTTTGGATATAGGTACAACCAATGCTACACTAAAAGAGTCAAAAACCCAAGCACAAAAAGCCGCTAGAAAACTAACAAATCTCTCAAATGGATATAACAACATACTACTCATAGGACATGGTGGTATGAACTGGTTTATACGAAAAGCTCTACTAAAAGATGGCTGGGATCTTATGAGTAAACCATCAAATAAGAACTGGGGCACTACAAAGCTCTGTAGAAATGAACTCTCAAAATCTTTTTTTTGAAATAAATCTTTTTTTGCTCATCTTGCTATTATACCAACTATAATAAATACTTTCACTACACAAAATCTGCACACACAATAGTATATACTTTCAATATCAAAACCTAAGGAAAAAATTATGAAAAAGTTCTTAACAATTATTTTAGTAGTGGCATTATCTGTTACAGTAGCTCAAGCTAAGGATTCAACAAGTGGAGCTTCCACACATGTAGAAGTAACAAAACCTGGTCTTTTTACAAAACTGCATAAGAGTGATGGTTATACTATAAAGATATACTCTGATAAACCACTTGTTGTGGGAAATAACACTATCGCAGTGGTACTTAAAAAAGGAGACAATGTTGTTACAGATGCAAAAGTCAAGATAAAGTTTTTTATGCCAGAAATGCCAGGTATGCCCTCTATGGAGTATAAAGAAAAATTTAAATTTGATAACAAAAGTAATAGCTACAAAGGTGTAGTAAATGTTAGTATGAGTGGTACTTGGCAGTATCAGTTAAAATTTAAAACGGCTGATGGCAAAGTTCATAAAACTCGTGGTAGCGTAAATTTATAAAATATAACTAGGAGAATATTAATGAAAAAAAGAGAGTTTTTAACACTTAGTTCAGTAGTTGCACTATATATAATGACAGGTTGTGGAGGAGATAGCAATGATACTTCAACATATCAAGGTGATACAAAAGATGTATCTCTTCCTATACCAGAGCTATTAGAACCAAGAGTAGAGGGTGGAGTTAAGCACTTTGATTTGAGATTAAAAGAGACAAAGCATAAGTTTTTTAACAATATAGAGACAGAGACCTTTGCCATTAACGGTACATACTTAGGACCAACCATTAAAATAGAAAATACAGATGAAGTCTCTATAAATTTTACAAATCATTTAAATGAATCTACAACTATGCACGGACACGGAATGCATGTACCGCCTTCAATGGATGGTGGTCCTCATCAAGTTATAAATTCGGGCAAAAGCTGGAGTGCAAGATACAGAGTCAATCAAAAAGCATGTACAAACTGGTATCATCCTCACCTTATGGGAAAAACAGCTGATCATGTTTATAAAGGACTAGCAGGACTTATCATCATAGAAGATGATGAGAGCAGAGCTCTTGATTTGCCTAAACGATATGGTATAGACGATATACCTCTTGTTTTGCAAGATAGAAAATTTGATAGTAGTGGACAGATGGATTATTCACCTACTTTAAGAGAGGTGATGAGAGGATATATTGGAGATACTTTTATTACAAATGGTGCGATAAAACCGACATTTGAGGCTGAAGCCAAAGAGATAAGATTTAGAGTTTTAAATGGCTCAAACTCTACTGTTTATGAGCTAGGGTTTAGTGATAACAGAACTTTTAAGCAGATAGCCACAGATAATTCATTTTTAGAGACTCCTGTGAGTCTAAATAGAGTTACACTTTCTCCTGGAGAGAGAGCTGAAATTGTTGTTGATTTAAGCAATGATTTTGGAGCAAATCTTACATTATTAGAGTATCGATATAGTAAAATATTTTTAAAAATAGATATCAATAAACAAGCAGCTACCACAACTTCTCTTCCAAACACTTTAACAACACTTGATAAACTTAACCCAATAGATGCAGTACGCACAAGGAGTTTTACACTATCTGGAATGATGGGTAGCTTTGAAATAAATGGAAAATCTATGAATATTAACCGTATAGATGAGACTATGAAACTTGATGCGATAGAGATATGGGAAGTGAAAAATAATATGATGGTAGATCATAACTTTCACATCCATGCTACACATTTTATGATTATACAGAGGGATGGAAGTGCTTTGAATGTTGCAGAAAATGAAAAAGGATATAAAGATGTAGTCTATATACCAGCAAATAAAAGTGTTAAGTTTATTGTCAAAATGACAGATTATACAGATGAAAATACACCATATATGTATCATTGTCACTTTTTAGAGCATGAAGATAGGGGGATGATGGGGCAGTTTATCGTTAGTTAAAGATA